>JAKQLM010000720.1 GCA_029567145.1 Pseudomonadota bacterium | reverse complement strand
CGTCGACAGGTTCTGCGCGTCAACCGTGATGTTCGACGAGGTGACGCCAGTCTGGCTGCGATCCAGCGAGGCCAGCACGTTGACCGAGGTCTGCGAGCCGTCCACCAGGTTCAGGCCGTTGAATTGCGCGGCACCAACGACCGATTCGATCTGGTCGGTCAGGGCGTCGATGTCGGTCTGGATCTTGGCCCGGTCGACGTTTTCGGCCTGCGAGGCGACGATCTTGCCCTTCATCTCGGTCAGAAGCTTGGTCACGGATTCCGAGGCCTGGCGGGCGACGGTCAGCGTGGCCGAGCCGACGGACAGGCTGTCCGAAATGCCCTTGAAGCCTTCCACGTCCGATTCCATCACCTTGGAGATCGCCCAGACAGCGGCGTTGTCCTTGGCCGAGGCCACGTTCTTCCCGGTCGAGATGTCCGACTGGGTCTTGGAAAGATTGGCGTTGATGCCCTTCATGGTCTGAAGGGCCACCATCGCACTGGTATTGGTCAGGATCGACGACATCGTAAATTCCTTCGAAAGCGGCCGCAGGTTCGGCGGCCTTGTGTGCCACGGCTGTGGCTGGTCGGGCATTCTGTCCAATGCCGCCGGGTGTTCCGGAGGCGCCGCCCCGTCATGGGACGCAAGGCTGATCAAGCCCGGAACTTGCTAACCGATCCCTAACCACCGCCGCCTGTTTGCCCAGCATTTGAAGCAACTCAGACACGTCTGGCCGGAATCGGATCGGACGCGGCCAGCGATTCCCGGCGACCATGGGCGTCATAGGTTGTCAGCACGGGCCCTGTCGTGATGTCGCCCAGCCGTGTGCGCGCGGCCCGCACGCCGCGCCCCGCCGCCTGCAGCAGGCGCGTGTTGCGGTCGGCCTTTGCCCGCAGCCGGTCGGCTGTGGCCTGGTCGCGCGGGGGGGTGTCGGCCTGTGCCAAGATCGCCTGGGTAAGATCCGGCAGCGCGGAAAGGTCGCCGCGACGCAAGGCATCGGCGGTCAGGTCAAGAAGGTCATCAAGCGTCCGGGACATGTTCCGCCTTTGCCATGCTGTTGAAGATCAGTTCCGCCAACCCGATTCCCCCGCCCTCAACCATCAGCCGGGCCTGTTCCTGTCGCAGGAACGACGCGAACTGGTCTTCCCCAGAGCCGCCTGAAAAGCTGCCTTCGGCCGCGCCAAGCCCGCTGTGGGCCAGCATTTCGGCCAGAAACGAAGCCTCAAGCTCTTGCGCCTTGGCCATCAGGACGGCCTGACGATCCGGTGGGGCAGGGGTCGGGACAGAGAGGGGAGGGAGGTCCATCGGAAACCTTGGGATTGGGTCGCATTGTCGGAACATTCCGCGATCCGGGTAAAGAATGGGTAACTTATTGCCGGGATAACGGGACCAGTTGCGGCAGAAGTCGTGGGGAATGATGCAGACGGTCCTTGCCCTGTTTTCCGGTCCCGGGGCGACCCAGGGCGCAAAGCCTGACCTTGCGCCCTTGACGGCAGAGGGGGGGTTCCACCTTGCCATCGACGGCGACGCGGGGGCGCCCTTGCCTGCGGCGGAAGATCCCGCCCCTGCAACCGGCTTGACGCCGGATGCGGCGATTGCTGCTGCGCTATGGGCCCTGGTGCCAGGCAAGGCGCCTGCAATCGCAGACCGGGCCCTGACGCTCGACCTTGCTGACACCCTTCCGGTGGCGGATGACGGGACCGCGCCCGATTCTGCGGATTTCGGCCTGGTCCGTCAGGCAGCGGCGACGGTGGATGGCCTGGACCCGGCCACGCCCCCTGCACTGGGCCAGACGGCTTTGCTTTCGTCCGCGGTGTCCGATCCGGCTGTCGATTCGCCCAAGGTCGGGCCGGTGCAGCCCCACCCGGCCACCAGCGCCGGGCCTGACACCCCCGCGCGCCCTGCGCCGCAGGTCGATGGTTCGGGTTTGCATCCGAAACGGCGCGATCCGGGCGCTGTGGCTGGCACGGTCGTCGGCCCCAGGCGGTTGGTCCCCATCTTCGATGCCCCCAACTTCGGTGCCCCCGCCGCACCCCCGACCGCCGAAGACCTGCCGCCGGTTCGGGATGCGGAACCGCCACGCCCGGGGGCGGGGTCGTCCCGGCCCGACACCGCGACCCCGGTCGCAACGGTCGCGCCAGGGCCGGTTGCGGGTGCGGGACTGGCCGAACGCCCGGACAGGGTCGTGGACATGCGGCCCACCGCAGGGATGCCGCACCTGGCACCCCAGGCCCCCGGCTTTGCGGACGACTCTGCCGTGCCGGTTGCCGTACCTCCGCCGGATCAAGGGGAAGACTCGCCCGTGGCGCGATGGGGGGATCAGCCGGTGACCGAAAATCCCGGGGCGGTCCGGCTGGAAAGCGTTCGTCGCATCAGCCTTTGGGAAGCGGCCTTTCCGGCCAATCCGCCCAGCGATCCGGACCCGAAAAGCCCCGTTGACGCGCCGCCCCGGTCCTCTGCCGGGCCGGACCTTGCGGCTTTTGCGGCCGCGGGTGCCAAGCCTGCCCCAGTGCAGCCTGCCTCAGTGCAGCCTGCCCGCCCAGCCAACGCCCCCACCAAGGCGGAGGTGGACCTTTCCCCACCTTCGCCGCCCGGGTCCGGCCTGGAACTCAAGCCCAGCGTGCCCCGGACCACGCCAGTGCCCACCGCGCCGCACGGTCAGATCGCCCCGGTGGCCACAACCAGCGCTCTGCTGACCGAAGCCGGGACCGACATCGGGGCCAACACCCCGTCCGATGCGCTTTTGTCGGCGCCCTTTGGCCAGCAGGCTGCCGCGCTGCCGCCAACCGTGACGCCGACCGTCGCGGCTGTCGGCCCGGCCGTTCAGCACCTTTCGGCGCAGATCGTGGCGGGCCTTGTGTCGCCCAAACCCGGCGTGACCGAGATTTCGCTGTCTCCGGAAGAGCTTGGTCGCGTAAAGCTGCGCCTGCAGTCCGACGCGCAGAACCCCGACCGCATGGTGGTCATGCTGTCCTTCGACCGGCCCGAAACGATGGACCTGTTCCGCCGCCACGCCGACCAGCTGGCCGAGATCATCCGCTCGGCAGGCTATTCCGGTGTCGACATCAGCTTTGCCCAGCAGGGGCAGGGCGATCAGGGCCAGGCCGGGGATCGCCAGCCCGGTCCCCGGACCGGGGCCGTCGAAACCCCGTCGCCTGCCTTGCCCGCTTCGACACCCCCCGCGCCCCGGCCGCTTCGACCCGGCCATGGCCTTGACCTGCGCATGTGAGGACCCATGACCGTATCCGCCATCAGCTCTGCCACGACTGCCGCCGCGACCGGCTCTACCACCGGGCAAGGGACCAAGATCAGTTCGGATTTCAACACCTTCCTGCGCATGCTGACCGTCCAGATGCAAAACCAGGACCCGTTGAAACCCATCGATTCCGCCGATTATGCCGTGCAGCTTGCCACCTTCTCCGGGGTGGAACAGCAGGTTCGCACCAATCAGCTTCTGGCCGACATGCAGACGAATTTTGCGCAGATGGGCATGGCAGAGATGGCCAGCTGGATCGGCAAGGAGGCACGGTCGGATACGGCAGTCCACTTCGACGGCAGCCCGGTGACCCTGTCGCCGAACCCGGCGGTCGGGGCGACCGGGCTGGTCATTTCGGTCAAGGACGCGCAAGGCAACCTTGTCTCGCGTGAGGAGCTGCCGGTCAGCGCCGCGCCCTATCAGTGGCTGGGGGCGGATCAGTCCGGAAATCGTCTGCCGACAGGGACATACACCATCACCCAGGAAAGCCGGAAGGGCGAGACGGTGATCGACACCCGTCCCATCGAACATTACGCCCGCGTGATCGAGGCCCGGGGTGACAGCACCGGCACAAAGCTGGTCCTGCAGGGCGGGATCGAAGTTCTGGCCAGCAAGGTCACCGCGCTGCGCGAGCCCAAGCCCTAGGGGAACAGGACCCGCAAGCCGAACCCGGCCGCAAAGAACACCGCCGCGAAAAGCACCCATACCAGGACGCCCCCGCGCCGGTTTGCCCGAGGAGGGGGGGGCGTCGGGTTGCCGGTCCGGATCAGTTGCGCTTCGACCAGGGCGGGCAGTTTCGGTCCGAACCGGGCCAGCACGCGGGCCGTCTTCATCAGGTCGCGCAACACGGCTTTCGGCCCCAGATTCTCGCGGATGTAGCGCTCGACGATGGGGCTGGCGACCTGCCAGATGTTGATATGCGGGTCCAGCGACCGGGCGACGCCTTCGACCACGACCATCGTGCGCTGCAGAAGGATCAGCTCGGTCCGGGTTTCCATCCCGAAACGCTCCGTGACTTCAAAGAGATAGGCCAGAAGCCGCGCCATGCTGATCCGGCTGGCATCCATGCCGAAGATCGGCTCGCCCACCGCCCGCAGCGCCCGGGCGAATTCGTCGATGTCGCGGTCGGGCGGCACGTAGCCCGCCTCGAAATGCACCTCGGCGACCCGGCGATAGTCCTTGCGGATGAAGCCCATCAGGATCTCGGCATAGACCCGGCGCGTATACTCGTCGATCCGGCCCATGATCCCGAAATCATAGGCGATGATGTCACCGTTCGCCGCGACCTTCAGATTGCCCTGGTGCATGTCGGCGTGGAAGAATCCGTCGCGCAGCGCGTGGTTCAGGAACAACTGCAGGACACGGGCGCCCAGCACCCGGCGGTCATGCCCGGCCGCGTCGATCAGGTCGTTGTCGTTCAGCCCGATCCCTTCGGCCCAGCCCAGCGTCATCACGTTGCGCGACGACAGGAACCATTGTGGCTTTGGCACCTGAAAGCCTTCGTCCTTGGCCGTGTTCGCCGCGAATTCGGCGGCAGACGAGCTTTCCAGCCGCAGGTCCAGCTCGCCCATCACCACGCCTTCGAAGTGCTGGATCACCTCGACCGGGCGCAGGCGGCGGGAAAACGGGGCAAGGCGTTCGATCCAGCGGGCCGCAAGGTAGAAGGCGTCGATATCCTTGCGGAACGCGCGTTCGATCCCGGGGCGCAGGACCTTGACCGCGACCTCTTCGCCGGTGTCGGCCAGCCGGGCGCGGTGGACCTGGGCAATCGACGCCGCAGCGACCGGCTCAGAGAATTCGCTGAAAATGGTCGAAACGGGAAGCTCCAGCTCGGCCTCGATCATCTTTTTCGCGGTGGCCAGCGGGAACGGCGGCAACTTGTCCTGCAGGTATTTCAGCTGCTGCGACAGTTCTTCGCCCACGATGTCGGGGCGGGTGGACAGGACCTGGCCAAACTTGATGTAGGCCGGGCCAAGCGCGGTCAGAGCCCGGGTGGCAGGGGGCAACGCCAGATCGCCCTGCAGTCCCAGCCACTTGAACGGCCAGCCCAGCATCCGCGCCGCAAAGCGCAGGCGCGGCGGCGCGCGAAACGCCTCCAGCACCACATCCATCGCGCCGGTGCGTTCCAGCGTGGCCCCGGTCCGGATCAGGCGGATGATGTTGTGCGGGCCCTTCACAGCTTCCAGCCGGAATGCAGGGCCGCGATGCCCATCGTCATGTTGCGATACTTGACCTGACCAAAGCCCGCATCGCGGATCATGGCGGCAAACGTCTCTTGATCCGGGAATTTGCGGATCGATTCCACAAGGTACTGATAGGACGCCCGGTCGCCGGCGATCATCTGGCCCATCAGCGGGATGAAGTTGAACGAATAGATGTCATAGGCCTTTTGCATCAGGTCGTTCGGGATCTGGCTGAACTCCAGCACCATCAGCCGCCCGCCGGGTTTCAGGACGCGGTAGGCCTCTCGCAGCGCGTCGGGAATGCGGGTGACGTTCCGGATGCCGAAGGAAATCGTGTAGACGTCGAACGACTTGTCCGGAAACGGCAGCGCCATCGCGTCGCCAACCACCCAGTCCAGACTGTCGGCCAGCTTTTCCGCCTCGGCCCGCTTGCGGCCTTCGATCAGCATGGGTTCCGTCATGTCGCAGACGACGGCGCTGGCCCCCGGCCCGCGCCTGAGAAACCGGAACGCCACGTCTCCGGTGCCGCCCGCCACGTCCAGCAGGCGCTGACCGACGCGCGGGGCCAGCCAATCCATCATCGCGTCTTTCCACAGCCGGTGGATGCCGACCGACATGACGTCGTTCATCACGTCGTATTTGCTGGCGACCCGCGAAAACACGCCATGCACCATCCCGGCCTTGTCGGCCTCGGGCACGTCCTGAAACCCGAAGTGCGTTGTCTTGTCGGAACCTTGCGTCATAGGATGCTGCCTGTAGCTTGTCCGCCTCGAGTTATACTGAAGCGGGCAAAAGGAAAACCGCCTCGTTTGGAATGGTGTACGATGTTGCCGGACGATTTATCCGCCCTGAATGGACTTGCGGCACAGATCATATTGGGAATTGCGCTTGTCTTGGGCTTCATCGGGCTGCGGATCTATCTGTTTGTCCGGCGGCTGTCCCGCCGCCGTGCGGCAATACAGCGCGCCAAGGCCGAGGGGACGTTCGCCCCGCCCAGCTTCCTAGACGGGCAACAGCTGCCTGCCCAATACGACGTCCTGGCCAGTGTCGGCACCGGCCGCGCCGCGCCGGTCAGCATCGACGAACGCATCCTGCGGCCTGCCATCGGCGTCAGGCTTTTCGTGTCGGGCCTTGTCGCCGTGATTGTCGGCTTTGTGGTGATGCCGGGTCTCGCTCCGTCGGGCTTTCACGAAGCGATGACCGAAATCCCGGTTCCTCCCCAGATCACGCAGCTTGTCCTTCTGGCCGCCGGGGCCTGGAGCCTTGCCTACATCTTCGGATTCGAGGCCCGCTACAACACGGACCGCCTGATCGTGACCCGTCTGTTCAAACGGCGAGAGTATCGGTGGAAAGATCTGATCTGGCTCAAGGATGACGGGGCTTACGATCTGGTCCTGACCTTTGAAAAGGGCGGAAAGGCCAAGGTTCTGAAGCACAGCGTCGGTGTCGCCGACTTCAAGGCCTTTGCCGAAGGTCAGGCAAAGCGAAACCGGTCGCTCCATGCCTGAACTGCCGGAAGTCGAAACCGTCCGGCGGGGTCTTCTGCCGGTGATGGAAGGCGCGGTCATCGACCGGGCCGAAGTCAACCGCCCCGACCTGCGCTGGCCCCTGCCGGATCGCATGGCCGACCGGCTGACGGGCAAGCGGGTGACCGCGCTGCGGCGACGGTCAAAGTATATCCTGGCCGATCTCGACAGCGGCGAGACGCTGCTTGTCCATCTGGGCATGTCGGGGCGGATGCTGATCTCGGGCGCGCAGTTGGGCAGTTTCTACCACGACCACCCCGCGCCGCAGAAGCATGACCATGTCGTGCTGCACATGGACAGCGGCACGCGGATCACCTTCAACGACGCCCGCCGCTTTGGCGCGATGGACCTTCTGCCGACCAGCGGCACGCATCCGCTTCTGGCGGGTCTGGGACCCGAGCCGTTTGGCAATGACTTCAACGAACCCTACCTTGCCGCCCGCCTGAAAGGCCGCAAGACGCCGATCAAGGCGGCCCTTCTGGACCAGCGGATCGTGGCGGGCCTTGGCAACATCTACGTCGCCGAAACCCTGTTTCGCGCGCGGATCAGCCCCCTGCGTCTGGCTGGTGACCTTGCGGAACCCCAGGTTCACGGCCTGGTGCCGGTCATTCGCGACGTTCTGGCCGAAGCGATCGAGGCGGGCGGCTCCTCCTTGCGCGACTTTCGCCAGGCAAACGGCGAGTTGGGCTATTTTTCCAAGCATTTTCAGGTCTATGACCGTGAAGGCGACCCTTGCGAAACCCCGGGCTGCTCTGGCGTGATCACCCGCACGGTCCAGTCCGGCCGGTCGTCCTTCTGGTGTCCCACCTGCCAGAGGTGACTTGCCATCGCGCCGTTTGGTGCTAGGAGTCCCCCGACTGCCAACCGGGGAGGCGGTCGCATTGGGAGGCGGGCATGGCCTATGACACGCTGATCGTCGAGATCGAGGACTACGTCACCCTTATCCGGCTGAACCGTCCCGACGCCATGAATGCGCTGAACCTGACCCTGATGCGCGAGCTGGCCGCGGCGGTGACCGCGGCCGAGGCGAACGACAAGGTCCGCTGCATTGTCATCACCGGGTCGGAAAAGGCCTTTGCCGCCGGGGCCGACGTCAAGGAGATGGCCGAGAAAAGCTTTATCGACGTGTATTTCGATGATCTTTTCGGCCCCGAGGCGCATGTCATCGCGCGTGTCCGCAAACCGATCATCGCTGCGGTCTCGGGCTATTGCCTGGGCGGAGGCTGCGAGCTTGCGATGCTGTGCGATTTCATCATTGCCGCCGACACGGCCAAGTTCGGCCAACCCGAGATCAACCTTGGCATCGTCGCAGGCATGGGTGGCACCCAGCGCCTGACCCGCGCCGTAGGCAAGTCCAAGTCGATGGACATGCACCTCACCGGCCGTTTCATGGACGCCGCCGAGGCAGAGCGTTGCGGTCTGGTCAGCCGGGTGGTCCCCGCCAAGGCCCTGATCGAAGAGACGCTGAAAGCCGCGCAGAAGGTGGTCGAAAAGTCGATGGTCACCGCGATGGTGGTCAAGGAATGCGTCAACCGCGCGCAGGAAACCCCGCTGGCCGAGGGGCTGTTGTTCGAACGCCGCATGTTCCACGCGATGTTCGCCAGCGAGGACCAGAAAGAGGGCATGGCCGCCTTCCTGGAAAAGCGCCAGCCGCAGTTCCGCGACCGCTAGGGGCGCGGACAGGTATCCCCTTTCCTTTCCGGAAAAACCTGATTATAGGCCAGCGTCACATGCGCGTGGGCCCGCTTAGGCAAGAATCACTCCCGGCTTTGGGTCGGGGCTTCGTGGTCTTTCGTGCACCTGAAACGTAAAGACCCGAAGGAAGCCAGATGGCCAATACCGAACAGTCCAAGAAACGCGCCCGCCAGTCCGAAGCGCGCTATGCCGTGAACAAGGCGCGCCGTTCGCGCATCCGCACCTTCCTGCGCAAGGTCGAAGAAGCCATCGCCTCGGGCGACGCCGCTTCCGCCGAAGCCGCGCTCAAGGCCGCACAGCCCGAATTGGCCCGTGGCGTGTCCAAGGGCGTGCTGCACAAGAACACCGTCGCCCGCAAGATGTCGCGCCTGTCGTCGCGCGTCAAAGGCGTGGCCAAGGCCTGATCCGGGCCCACGCCCGATTCTGCCGCATCCTCGAAAGGCGCACCCGCAAGGGTTGCGCCTTTCGGCTTTTTCACGCCTTTCGGCTGCGACATTCCGGCGCTCCGTTGCCGATTTGCAAGGGCGTCCGGATTCGCATCCAAGGAACCTCTGTCAAGCGAGATGTTCGGTTGCAGAGCCTGCGGACCGCTTGCTAGCGTCTGCCTGCGATTCACTTCGTCTTGGGGAACATGAACGGGTCTCGACGCGAAAACTGCGATACAGATCGGGCGCTGCCGTGCCGCTGCAATCGGGTTTCTGCTTTGGGATCAATGACTTGAGAATGGCATCCAAGCCATTCCGTCATGCATTGCCTGATGGCTGCCGATCTGGCGGTCACTGGCTGTGCTGTGTTGTCCCCTGAAGAACCGTTCGGCTTCGCGCATCCTTGGGTGCGGGGGCGGTTTGGACATTGTGGCTCGCCTTGGGTGAATGAACTGTGCATGGGCGGCGGGTTTTCCGCCGGTCCGGGAATTTTGGCAGGCGACAAGAATGACGAACGATACTTGGGGTCAGATCCGCGAAGAACTGATCAAGCGCGTTGGAAAGAACAACTATGTCACCTGGATAGAGCCGCTGAAACTTTCGCATCTGAAGAACGGGGTTGCCCGTTTCGAAGTGCCGACCACGTTTTTCGGGGACTGGGTCCAGCGAAATTACGCCGACCATATCCGCATGCATCTGGCCAGCACCGGCGCGACCGTGGACCGGCTGGAGTTTTCCGTAGGTGCCGTCGAATCGCGGGCTGCCGACCCAAAGCCTGCCGCCAAGCCCGTCCGCGCCCGTCCGGCCAATGACGCCGATCTGCCGGGCGCGCCGCTGGACGCGCGCTTTACCTTCGACAGCTTCGTTGTCGGCAAGCCGAACGAGCTGGCCCATGCCGCCGCCCGCCGGGTGGCCGAAGGCGGGCCGGTCAGCTTCAACCCGCTGTTTCTGTATGGCGGGGTGGGCCTTGGCAAGACGCACCTGATGCACGCCATTGCGCACGAATTGCAGCAGGGCCGCCCCGAGCTGCGCGTGCTGTATCTGTCGGCCGAGCAATTCATGTACCGTTTCGTGCAGGCCCTGCGCGAACGGCAGATCATGGACTTCAAGGAACTGTTCCGGTCGGTCGACGTGCTGATGGTCGATGATGTGCAATTCATCGCCGGCAAGGATTCCACCCAGGAAGAATTCTTCCACACGTTCAACGCGTTGGTGGATCAGAACAAGCAGATCGTCATTTCCGCCGACCGTGCGCCGGGCGAAATCAAGGACCTGGAGGATCGGATCAAGTCGCGCCTGCAGTGTGGTCTGGTCGTCGATCTGCATCCGACGGACTATGAGCTTCGGCTTGGCATCTTGCAGCAGAAGGTCGATTTCTACCGCAACCAGTATCGCGGGCTTGTCCTGGCCGATGGCGTGCTGGAATTCCTGGCGCACCGCATCACCACCAACGTCCGCGTGCTGGAAGGTGCGCTGACCCGGCTGTTCGCCTTTGCCAGCCTTGTGGGCCGTGAAATCACGCTGGACCTGGCCCAGGACTGCCTGGCCGACATCCTGCGCTCCTCGGACCGCAAGCTGACGATCGAGGAGATCCAGCGCAAGGTTGCCGAACACTACAACATCCGCCTGTCGGACATGATCGGCCCCAAGCGGCTGCGCAACATCGCCCGTCCGCGTCAGGTGGCGATGTATCTGGCCAAGCAGCTGACCCCGCGCAGCCTGCCGGAAATCGGACGCCGCTTTGGTGGTCGCGATCACACCACGATCATGCACGGCGTCCGCAAGATCGAGGAATTGATGGCCATCGACAGCCAGTTGGCCGACGATCTGCAGCTTCTGCGCCGTCTTCTGCAAGGTTGACCGGGGGCCGCCCTTGACGGCCCGCGCAATCCTACGCACAGTCCGATGAACACAGGTGACCCGGTGAAAACCGGACAGATTTGGCGTCCCTGCAGGGGACGGCAGGGGGAAGACAGATGAAGCTTTCGATCGAACGCGCCACGCTTCTGAAGGCGCTGGCGCAGGCGCAGTCGGTGGTCGAACGCCGGAACACGATTCCGATCCTCGCCAACGTGCTGATCGAGGCCGAGGGGTCGCAAGTCAGTTTCCGCGCCACCGATCTGGACATCGAGGTCGTGGACCGTGCCCCCGCCATGGTCGAACGCGCCGGATCGACCACGGTCTCTGCCGTGATGCTGCATGAAATCACCCGCAAGCTGCCCGACGGGTCGCTGGTGAACCTGACCGAAGACGCCGCCGCAGGGCGCCTGACCATTGCGGCGGGCCGGTCGACCTTCAGCCTCGCGACCCTGCCGAAGGAAGACTTCCCGGTCATGGCGACCAGCGAATATTCCTCCAACTTCTCGGCCCCCGCGCCGGTGCTGCGCCGTCTTTTCGACAAGGCAAAGTTTGCGATCTCGACTGAAGAGACGCGCTATTACCTGAACGGCGTCTACATGCACGTCTCGACCAGCGACGGGGCCAAGGTCCTGCGCTGTGTGGCGACCGATGGTCACCGCCTGGCCCGCATCGACGCCCCGCTGCCGGATGGCGCGGATGACATGCCCGGCGTGATCGTGCCACGCAAGACGGTGGGAGAGCTGCGCAAGCTTCTGGACGACGATGAGGCGATGATTGCCGTCTCGGTGTCGGAAACCAAGGTGCGCTTTGCCACCCCGGCGATCACCCTGACGTCCAAGGTCATCGACGGCACCTTCCCCGACTACACCCGCGTGATCCCGACCGGCAACACCCGCAAGCTCGAGGTGGACGCCTCCGAATTCGCCAAGGCCGTCGACCGCGTGGCCACCGTCTCCTCCGAACGGTCGCGTGCGGTCAAGCTGTCCCTGGACGAAGACCGGCTGGTCCTGTCGGTGAACTCGCCCGACAGCGGCGCGGCCGAGGAAGAGCTGGCCGTGGCCTATGGCGACGAACGGCTGGAGATCGGCTTCAACGCGAAATACCTCTTGGAAATCGCCAGCCAGGTCGACCGTGAGAATGCGGTGTTCCTGTTCAACTCCTCTGCCGACCCCACGCTGATGCGTGAAGGCAACGACACCTCGGCGGTCTATGTCGTCATGCCGATGCGGGTCTGACGTAACCTAACGCCCGTTCGGAAAAGGAAACCGCGTGGGCGGCCTGGTCATCGAAACCCTCGCCCTGTCGCATTTCCGCAGCCATCGCGCGCAGCGACTGGACTTTGACGGCCGCCCCGTGGCGCTGGTCGGGCCGAACGGCGCGGGCAAGACCAACGTGCTGGAGGCGGTGTCCCTTCTGTCCCCTGGCAGGGGCTTGCGCCGCGCCGCTGCCGATGATCTGGCCAGACGGCCGGAATCGCTTGGCTGGAAGATTTCCGCGACAGTACAGGGGCTTGCCGCCACGCATGAGCTGCAGACCTGGGCCGAACCGGGCGAGCCGCGTCAGGTCCGGATCGACGGAAAGGCCGCCACGCAGGCCAGCCTTGGACGCGTGCTGCGCGTCCTTTGGCTGGTTCCCGCGATGGATCGCCTCTGGATCGAGCCCGCCGAGGGTCGCCGCCGCTTTCTGGACAGGTTGACGCTGTCGTTCTTTCCCGAACATGCCGAACAATCGCTCACATACGACAAGGCAATGCGCGACCGGAACCGGCTGATCAAGGATCAGGTCTCCGATCCGCACTGGTACGCAGCGCTTGAATCCCAGATGGCCGAGGCGGGCCATGAGATCACCCAGCACCGCCGCGCCACCATCGCCCGCATTGCCGCCGCCACCGACCCCGCCAGCGCCTTTCCCAGGGCCGAGCTTGCCCTGACCGGCCCCGATGGCACGGATGAGCCGAACGATCTGGCGACTGCGCTGGCCGAAAGCCGCCGCCGCGACATCGCCGCCGGGCGCACTCTGGTCGGCCCGCACCGCGCCGACCTTGTGGCCCGCTACGCCGCCAAGGACACCCCCGCCGACCAGTGCTCGACCGGAGAGCAGAAGGCCCTGCTGATCAGTCTGATCCTGGCCAACGCCCGCGCCCTGGCGCAGGACCTTGGCAAAGCCCCCATCCTTCTTCTGGACGAGGTCGCGGCCCATCTTGACGCCACCCGCCGCGCCGCCCTCTACGACGAGATCTGCGCGCTGGGGGCTCAGGCCCTGATGACGGGGACCGAACAGGACCTTTTCGACGGCCTTGGCCCGCGCGGCCAGACCTTCACGGTGCAGGATACCGGCACCGGCTCACACATCACCATTGGATAAGTGAATGACCGTTTCGTTTCACGAACTCTTCCTCTACGCGCTTGGCATGGCGGGACTCTGGGCCGTTCCGGGCCCGGTCTGGGTTGCCCTGACCGCCCGCGCGCTGTCCGGCGGATTTGCCGCCGCCTGGCCCCTGGCCGTCGGGGTCGCGCTGGGCGATCTGATCTGGCCGCTGGCGGCGATCCTGGGGCTAACCTGGATCGAAAGCACCTACGGCGACTTTCTGCAGATCCTGCGCTGGGTGGCCGCCGCCATCTTCCTGACCATGGGCGTCCTTCTGATCCGCAAGCCCGCCGCAACCCTGAACGCCGACAGCCGCCTGACCCGTCCCGGCATGTGGGCGGGCTTCAGCGTCGGCGTCGCGGCGGTGATCGGCAACCCCAAGGCGATCCTGTTCTACATGGGCGCCTTGCCCGGATTCTTCACGCTCGAGACGCTGACCACCCCCGACATCACCGCGATCATCGCCCTGTCCGCCCTGATCCCTGCCGTGGGAAACCTGGGCCTGGCCTGGTTTCTGGACCGTGCGCGGCAGCTTCTGTCCAGCCCGGAAAGCGTGCGCAGACTGAACGTCGGATCGGGCGTTCTGCTGATCGGCGTGGGGCTGGTCATCCCCTTCCTCTAGCTACCAAATCTGGTGGCCAAGGGGTGACATTCCCGTGTCAAACCGCTATAAGTCGCGGGCAACGATCAGGGTTTCCGACGCATGGCTGACCAGCCCAAGAACATGGCCGAATACGGTGCCGATTCCATCAAGGTTCTCAAGGGATTAGAGGCGGTTCGCAAGCGCCCCGGCATGTATATCGGCGACACCGACGATGGCTCGGGCCTGCATCACATGGTCTATGAAGTCGTTGACAACGGCATCGACGAAGCCCTGGCTGGGCACGCGACTGAAGTCGTGGTGAAAATCCACGCCGACGACAGCGTTTCGGTGCGCGACAACGGGCGCGGAATCCCCGTCGACATCCATCAGGAAGAAGGCGTTTCCGCGGCCGAGGTCATCATGACCCAGCTGCACGCCGGCGGCAAATTCAACAACACGGACGAAGGCGGCAACGCCTACAAAGTGTCGGGCGGGTTGCACGGGGTGGGTGTCTCGGTCGTCAACGCCCTGTCCGAATGGCTGGAGCTGACGGTCTGGCGCAACGACACTGAATACCGCGCCCGGTTTGAAGACGGCGAGTGCACGGTGCATGTCTACCCGGTCGGCCCGGCCCCCGGACAGAAGGGCACGCAGGTCCGCTTTCTGGCCAGCGCCAAGATCAACCGCCCGGACGGCACGTTTTCGAACCTCGACTACAGCTTCAAGACGCTGGAAACCCGGCTGCGTGAACTGGCGTTCCTGAATTCCGGCGTCCGCATTGTTCTAGAGGATGAGCGCCACGCCGAACCCCAGAAGATCGAGCTTTTCTACGAAGGTGGCGTTCGCGAATTCGTCAAGTACATCGACCGGTCCAAGACCGGCGTGATGGCGGAACCGATCTACATGGTCGGCGAAAAGAACGGCATCGGCGTCGAAGTGGCGATGTGGTGGAACGACAGTTACCACGAAACCGTACTGCCGTTCACAAACAACATTCCGCAGCGCGACGGCGGCACCCACATGGCCGGATTCCGGGGCGCACTGACCCGCACGATCACCGGATATGCGCAATCTTCGGGCATCGCCAAGCGCGAAAAGATCGACTTCACCGGCGACGACGCCCGCGAAGGACTGACCTGCGTGCTGTCCGTCAAGGTGCCGGACCCCAAGTTCTCCAGCCAGACCAAGGACAAGCTTGTGTCCTCCGAGGTGCGGCCTGCGGTCGAAAACCTGGTCAACGAAAAGCTGTCCGAATGGTTCGAGGAAAACCCCGGTCCGGCCAAGATCATCGTCGGCAAGATCATCGAGGCCGCGCTTGCGCGTGAGGCCGCCCGCAAGGCCCGCGAACTGACCCGCCGCAAGACC
>JAKQLM010000717.1 GCA_029567145.1 Pseudomonadota bacterium | reverse complement strand
GGGGCTGGTGCAGGGGACCGATCCGGTCGCCATGGTGGCAAGGCGGGTCGGCTATCCCAATGTCGCCAGCTTTACCCGCGCCTTCGCCGGGCACTACGGCCTGACCCCTGCCTTTCGCAAAAGGGACGGGCCGGATCCAGTCCGGCCCAGACGTTCTGTCCTTATGGGCATTTGGCACCCTTGTTGCCCCTCTCCGGCCCGCTTCAGTCGCGCCAACACTCGGCCCGACACCCGGCAGAGACTTCATGAAAACCGCGGTCTACCTTCTTGCATTCCTGTTGGTGGGGATCGGGATCGGCGTCTTGGTTCCCCTCACGCAGACCTTTCTGGACTCACGACGCGAGGCGCAGCGCTGGCAGGACTGTGCGCAGTATCATGACCTGCCCATCACAATCGGCGGCCGACGCCTGACCCTTCCGGCCTTGGACAATGCCCATGTCTGGATGTTCGCCCCGAGGGATAACGCGGAAGGCATCGAAACCGAAGCCATTCCCGACGCCGAGCCCGGCACTCCTCTTGTCTTTTGCGTTCCCCCTGTCATGGGGCCGCCGCCTTACAATGTCGGGTCGGTCAGTCTGCACGGGGATGAACAGTCCCGGAATTCTACCGTTGATCCGGGGGCCGATCTGGCAGTCACTCTGTCAAAGTTCGGCCCGGTGTAATCTGTGCATCTCAGCCAACATGGCGACCACTGGGACGACATCGCGGGCAAGAGCTTGCAGTCCTAAGGTGACGCCGCGCAGACAAGCGACAAGATGACGGTCCTTCGCCCGCAGCAGGACGGGTTTCGCTCTGCTGTACGCTGCAAGCGATGGGACTTTCGCGATCCGCGTTGGTCCTGCAACCTCAAGGTTGCAGATGACGTGACAGGCATCGTCTATTCGCGCGCGCTCTACTCCATCCCGGACGACGCCGATCTGTGGACTGAAACCCAGCCGGTCCCGCAATCCTTTGTCGATTTCGCGCTGGACATGCGGCGGCTGGTCGAAGCCCTGGCAACGCCGGATCCGTGACTGAAAAGTGGTTACCGAAAGCTGAACGTCCACAGGTAAAATGAAGCGATTTCAATGGTTTGCTTGATTTGTCCAGCGTGGACACCCAGCCCCGGAAACAGCAGCGCCCCGAACCATGGGTCCGGGGCGTGCATCCTCCCATTCGCCGCGCGGGGCCTCCCCTCCCCTGGTGCGCGGCTCAGGCATTCTTTGCATCCTGCCCGAACTTGGGCCATGCGTTGCCGGACCCTGCCCGTTTCCAGGGCGGTTTGTCAACGATTCATGGGGCTGGAGCCAGCAAGGCAACCAGATCGGCCAACTGCCGGTCCTCCTGGTCGCAGCCCGCATCGTAGCGGCGGAAGTAGTCCATGTCGCGGATGGTCTCGTATCGTTCGCTGTCCGCAGCGCCCCGGGTCATCTTGACCTTGCGAAAGAAGTCCTCGCTCTGGATCGGATAGTGGTTCAACGGGAACCGCCGGGTGTGTGACTCCGTCCGGGACGAGTCGCCACCCCAGACCTTGTGGATCCCCAGTACCTCGGGGTTTTCCAGCAGCCGACTGCGGCAGATGAACTTTGTCTCCTCGTGCCCCGCGACACCGGGTCGGCGCAGGGTAAAATCTGTCAGCACGCTTGGCGGATGATCGATCAACCCGCCGCTGCCGAACATGACCCAGTTGGAATAGATCACGTCATAGGCGCCAAATTCGGTCAAGGCGTCGGTCAGGCGGTCGCCAGCCGGGCAGAACCAGAACTCGTCAAGGTCGGCGATCAGCAGCCATTCACACTGTCGGGCAATGTCAAAGTGTCGAAACGCCCGCCGGTAATGCGGCACTTGCTGGTGCCGTTCGGGATATTCCACCAGCTCGACACGCCCTTTCGCCGCCCAGGCCCGCGCTTTGGCGACCGTGTCGTCGGTGCTGCCATTGTCGATCAGGTAGATCCTGCCCGCCCCCATCCACAGGTAATGCTCGACCCATTCGTCAAGGTTCATCGCCTCGTTCTTCATGATGCCCAGCACGCCAAGTTTGGTGGCATGGGGCTGCCTTGCGATCGGCGCGGGTTGTTCAAGGTGGGACAGCGCCCAAGAGCGCAGCGCGGACATCAGGGGGCGTGCCATGCTTGTCATCTTCCAGCCGGACCAGTTGCGTCTTACACCACCGCGTCACCGTGGCCAGATTGCGTCATGCTCCCGCAATGATCTCGGCCTGCCGCACGATCACCTCGGCCTGCCGCATGCTGGCGATGTCCACCAGGCGCCCCTTGTAGACCGCCGCGCCCTGACCGGCGGCCTTTGCCGCCTCCATCGCCGCAAGGATCTCACGCGCCTCAAGGACAGCGGCGTCCGAGGGCGTGAAGACCTCGTTCGCCAGCGCCACCTGCTTGGGGTGGATCGCCCATTTCCCGACCATCCCCAGCGTCGCCGACCGCCGCGCCTGGGCCCGGAAACCGTCTTCGTCGCTGAAATCCCCGAACGGCCCGTCCACAGGCAGCACCCCATGCGTCCGACACGCCGCCACGATCGCGGCCTGCGCCCAGTGCCAGGGGTCGGACCAGTATTTCGCCCCGTCCCGGTGCATGTAGTAGTTTTCCTGCGTCCCGCCGATGCCCGTGGTCTGCATCCCCATGCTGGCCGCGAAATCCGCCGCGCCAAGGCTCATGGCCTGCAGGCGGGGGCTGCTGGCGGCAATCTCCTCGACATGGGCGATCCCCGCCGCCGTCTCGATGATCACTTCCAGGCTGATCCGCCTTTGCCGCCCCACCGCCGCCTCGCAGGCGGTAACCAGCGCATCCACCGCATAGACATCCGCCGCACAGCCGACCTTCGGGATCATGATCTGGTCCAGCCTTGGCCCGGCCTGCTCCAGAAGGTCCACCACGTCGCGATACCAGAACGGCGTGTCCAGGCCGTTGATCCGCACCGACAGCGTCTTGCGGCCCCAGTCAACCTCGGAGATCGCCTTGATGATGTTCGCCCGCGCCTGCGGCTTGTCCGCCGGGGCGACGGAATCCTCCAGATCCAGGTTGATCACATCCGCCGCACTTGCCGCCATCTTGGCGAACAACTCGGGCCGCGAGCCGGGGCCGAACAACTGGCAGCGGTTCGGGCGGGCGGGGGCGGGGGGTTGCAGGCGGAAGCTCATGGATCAGGC
>JAKQLM010000706.1 GCA_029567145.1 Pseudomonadota bacterium | reverse complement strand
ATCTCCAGCTGTGTTGCGGTATAGCCCCGCGCATCGGTGACGATTTCGACATAGACATCGTTGGTGATATATTGGCCGAACGCCACAGCCATCTCGCGGCCTGTCGCCTGATCCGCGCCCAATATGCGCAGGCGGTTGAGGCCGGTGGCCGATTGCAGCACACTAAGCGGATTGAGCCCGCCCGATCCGCCGCGCAAATTGTTGAGCGATGCGGCAAGCTGCACCGCCTGTATCGCGCTCAATTCGCCGATCGAATTGCCGAACAGGATGCGCGCCATGATCTCGTCCTGCGGCAAGGCAGGGGTGGAGCTGAAGCTGATATCGGGGTTCTGGCCGGTGCCACGGATATTGACGCGCACCGTTGTGCCGTCGACCTCGCTGGCCGCCGCGATGCGGATGGACGGGTTGGTAGCGGGACCTCCGTTAAAGCTGATCCGGCCATTTTCCAGTTCGAACGAGCGTCCGGCAAAGCCGAGTGTGCCGCGCACCAGTTCCATCTCGCCCGACATGCGCGGCGCGTTGCTGGTGCCGGTGACGCGCAGGTTGGCGCCCCATTCGGACTCCAGCCCCATGCCGCTGACATAAAGTTCATCCGGTGCGGTCAGCTTGATGTCGAGTTTCCAGTTGCTCGGCAGCGTGCTGATCGGGTCGGCATCGCCCGACACACGCGGACGGCCCGACGACGCTTTGCGCCGCACACCGGTCAGGGTGGCGACCGAGGCTGCGCCCTGGCGGATGATCTTGAAACGGGTTTCGGGCAGGCGCAACGTCCCGCTGATCAGCGCGTCGCCGTCGGGAGTGTTGGTGACGCTGATCTGCCCCGTGGCGGTGGTTGAGATCAGCTCGCTGCGCGCGACGCGGGCCTGGTTGAGGTCGAGGTCGAGTTGCAGCGGGAAGCCCTTTTCGGAGCTGAGATTGACAAAGCCCTTGCCGGTGACGGTCCCCTTGCCCGCCACGGCGGACAGTTCGGTCACCTCCAGCTGGTCGTTGGTGAACAGCCCGCGCACGCGCAGCTTGGTAAGGCGCGTGCCGTAGACGTCATTTTCGTAAATCAGGTCGTTGGCGCGCACGACGCCGGTCAGGCGCGGGGTCTGCACGCGGCCGGAGAAATCCGCTGCGACGCCGATATTGCCCTCAAGGCTCTGGTCCGCGAGCGCGGCGAGGGAGAAGAGCGTGTCGGCAGGGCCATTATAGCGGATGCCGCCCGACAACGGCGCGGCGAGCAGGCGCTCGGTCCAGCTGGCATTGCCCGGCGGCAAGGGGGTGAGGTCGATCTGCATGCGGCCGACAGCTGCGCCCAGACGGCGGATGATCGCACGGGCGTTGCCGCCATCGGGCAGCAGGCGGCCGACGAGGCTGATGTCCACCGGCTGCGACCGCGACCCCAGATTGCTGCGGACGAAGCGCCGGATTTCCAGCCGCGCATCGGCGCGGGGGAAGGCAGCGAAGGAGGCTTGCGACCAGTCGATGCTGCCCGTCGCGCGGCCCCGGATGCCAAGCCCCGGCAGGAAGGGATTGATGACCGCGATATTCACATTGTCGAGCCGCGATTGCAGTTCCAGCCCGTCGCCATAGCTACCGGCGAGCTTCACCGTGCCGTTGGCGACGCGGATAGTCGACAGCTTGATTTCATATTCATCGCCTTTGGGAACGATGCGTAAGGGGCCTTCGGTCGAAAAGTCGATGCTGTTGGCCCGGCCCTTCGCCGCGATGCGCCATAGTTCGGGCGTAAGGTCGGCGTTGGCGGCGATGCGGAAGGGCACCTGGCTGCGTCCTTCGGCGAGGATCTTGGCTGTGCCGGTGCCGCCGCGATAGTCGACCTTCGCCCGCGCCGCGGCCAGTTCGATGTCGTTGAGCAGCGCATTTTGGACCTGCACATCGGCGACGATCTGCGGGCTGTCGTAGAGTATGATGTCGGCCTTCACGATGCCGCGGCCGATGGCAAGCTTCTGCTCCCCGCCGGTCAGCTTGGCATTGTTCGCGACCGCATCGACCACCGCGCGCTGGTACGGACCCTCAGCCGACAGCGCGATGGTGCCGTCAAAGCCTGCGCCCGCACCGTTCAGCGTCCCCAGGAACGGACCAGAGGCCGCCTGCTGCACCCTGCCGGTCAGGCCAATGCCTGCAAAATCGCCGCGCAATATGTCGATGGTGAGCGGTCCGTTGCCCGACAGCACGTCGATATCCCCGCTGATCGGCCCATAGTCGGTCGCGCCGGTCAGCGTGATAGCATAGCCTTTCGCGCTGCGGGTCACCAGCCCGACCACATTGGACAGGCCGACGCCAAAGCCCGGTCGCGACGCGGTGACGCGCGCGACGGGGCGCTCGAATGTGCCGGTCAGTTGCACCGCCACAGGACCATATTGGTTGGAATAGCCCGCACCGTTGAACACAACGCGGCCACCCTCGGTCACATAGGTCCCGTTGCCGCTGTTCAACCGGAATTGCGGCGCGACCACGCTTGCCCGTGTGATGCGCAGCACGCCGTCAGTGCCGTAGCGGATGCCCGCATTGACGAACATCTGCCCGCCAAGGAATTTCTGCACGCCGGGGCTGAACAATTTGGTCGACCGCGCCTTGACCGTGCCGACCAGCGCATAGCCGCGCCCCAAGGTGGTTTCGAGATCGACATCGGCAACCACGTTGAACAGCCCGACCGAGCTCACTTCAAACCCGTCCACCTTGCCGTTCAGCGCGCCGGTGTAGAAACCCTTGCCTATGTCCCCAACGATCAGCGCGGTCGCATTGATCCGGTCGGACCGGATTTTCATATTGTCGGACAGCAGGCGGCCGTTGGCGATGGCGATGTCGCCATTCATTTTGACATTGGTCAGCAGCCCGCCCGCAATCTGGTTGATGCCCGTCACGCGCCGCGCAACGGCATTGACCGGGATGAGGAAGCGGTCTTCCCTGCCCTGCGCCTCGCCGGTGACGCGCACATCTTCGAAGGTCGTCCGGTCGAAGGCTAGCCGTGTCGCCGTGGCCGAATAGGCCACCGTCGGCGCGGCAAAGGCCCCGTTCAGCAGGGCTTTCCCCCGCACATTAGTGCCGCTGACATTGCTGCCGATAATCGCGGGACGCAGCAACTGGATATCCAGCGCCAGATCGTCAAACGCCCCCTGCCCCAGATCCACCAGACCGCTGGCACCCAGCACGGCGGAGGCCGAACGCACGCTGCCTTTGATATCCGCAACACGCTGGTCGAAGGAGGCCGACAGATCGACCAGGGCAACGGGCGACAACCCGCGCACGATCAGGCTGTCCGCCATCACCTTGGCCGGGGCCGTTTCGCCCTTGGCCGTGAAGGTCCCGTCCAGCGCGGTCAATGCAACATCCGCCACCTGTTCCGCGCCCATGCTGGCGGTCAGGCGGCCATCCCATTTCTGCCAGCTTCCGCGCCCTTGCAGCGCGGCCTGCACCGGCACCTCGCGCCC
>JAKQLM010000559.1 GCA_029567145.1 Pseudomonadota bacterium | reverse complement strand
CATCGTGAATCCTCCGATCTGTGAACTCCATATATAGAACATAACGGGAACATTTTCAACCTCGTGTTTCCAGGTCTGAATTGGGCGAGCGGCCGTCGCTCGAAATGATCGGTCTTCGCGGAAACATTTCGCAGAAATGCCACCGACTTGCCTGCTTTGGTCACTAATCTGGCATCAGGCGATTCGATCTGGGGCTGCTGGAATGAAACTTCGGGGCATTGTGCTGCGCGTTGTGGCGGTTGTGACCGTCGCGCTTGCGGCCGGCCACCTTGCGCAATTCCTCCGGGCCGATGCCCCCTTGGCCGAGCTTCAATCCACGCCGCATACGACTGTCATCCTGGCTAGCGACGATCTGTCGGTGCCAAAGTCCGCCTCGCTGGACAGCGGCCTTTCGGGGGCCGAGCCTGCGCTGACCGGCATCACCTCGGTTGCCGCCGATCTGGCCCCCGTCGATGCCTGCGCCACGACCCTGCACCTGGCGCCTGCCCCGTACGCGATGATCGACCTGGCCCTGACCGCCCCCTGCAACGCGGGCGAGCGGATCGTGGTCCGCCATGCCGGGCTGTCCTTTACCGCCCGCACGGATCAGACCGGCGCAGCCACGCTGCAGCTTCCGGCCCTGCAAACCGATGCCGTGGTGACCGTCTACCTGACCAAATCGGCCATCGCTCTGGCCCGGATAACCATCCCCGAAGCGGACCTTCAGCGCCGATTTGTCTTTCAGTGGTCCTCGGGCGAAAGCTTCACCCTGCGCGCGATCGAAGGCGGTCAGGGCGACGATCTGGCCGGAAAGATCCTGTCGCTTGGCCTTGCTTCCGTCCAGGACCCGCTGCTTGCCCAGGTCTACACCTACCCGCCAGACGACAGCCAGGCGGTTGATCTCGCCGTCGAGCTGCGCGTCGCCCAGACGATCTGCGGACAGACCCTGGCCGCTCAGACGCTGACCTCGGCCCGGGGCCAGGTTCACCTGACCGAGTTTCCTGTCGCCATGCCGCTTTGCGGGTCCCCTGGTGACATTCTGGTGTTGAAGAATCTTGCTCTGGACCTGACACTCGCCACTCCGAACTAGGACCGGGTTGGCTGTTGATGGGTGTCTTCTTGCGCGTTGCGGTCGTTCTGGCCGGACTGGTCTGCTGCACGGCAGCCAGTGCCCAGGACGTAACCCTGGTTTCGCGCGAAGGCGGCATCGTCCTGTCGGGCAGCCTTCAAGGCTATGACGGGGAATTCTATCGGATTTCAACCTCTTACGGGATGCTGACCGTCGAAGGCGAAAGCGTGATCTGCGAAGGCCCCGCCTGCCCCGATCTGGTCGCCCCCCGCGCCGAAATCCGCATCACCGGCGCCAGCGACATCGGCGCGGCCCTGCTGGAGCCGCTGTTTCGCGCCTTTGCCGCTGACCGCGGCCTGATCTACGAACCCATGCCTGCCGACACCTGGGCCGCCGTCCTTCTGGACCCGGAAAACCGCAAGGAACTGGCCAGCATCAGCTTTCAACCGCTGGAGCCGACGCTAGCCTCTGCCGCGCTGGCTGAAGGCATCGCCGACCTGAAACTGTCGTTCCAGCCCGAGGACGGGTTCGGCAGTCACGCCCTGGCGATGGACGCCTTGGCCGCCATCGTCGCGCCGGACAATCCCACGCCCGAGATCTCTACGATCGACCTGGCAAAGGTCCTTGCCGGAGAGGTGACGAACTGGGCCCAGATCGGCGGGCCGGACATGCCCGTTGTCCTGCACGCACTGGACCCCGGCACCGACATGCAGCTGGCGCTGTCCGCCCGGCTGGGGACACCGGTCGCCACCGCCGTCCTGCATCCCGACCAGACCCGTCTGGCCGAGGCTGTCGCCCGCGATCCCTGGTCCATCGCGATTATCGGTCGGGCCAATACCGGCCCGGCCCGCCGCATCCCCTTGACCGACAGTTGCGGCTTTCCGCTGCTGCCGACCCCGCTAGCCGTCAAGGCCGAGGATTACCCGCTGGCCCTGCCCGTCCTGATCCTGACCCCCAAGCGCCGTCTGCCGCTCTTGACCCGTGATTTCCTGGATTTTCTGCGTAGCCCCGCCGCGCAAGAGGTGATCCTGGCCGCCGGTTACATCGACCGCTCTGCCACGCGCCTGCCGATGACCGCTGACGGGTTGCGCCTGATCAACGCGATCCAGGGCGCGGGAGAGGACGTGACCCTGGCCGACCTCAAGCGGTTGGTGAACCTGATGGACGGGGCCGACCGGCTGTCGCTGACCTTCCGGTTCGAGGATGGCTCGTCGACGCTGGACACCACCTCGCGCGACAATCTGGCCGATCTGGCGCAACTGATCGCCGCCGGCCAGTTTCGCAACGAACGCATGGTGCTGGCCGGGTTTTCCGATGGCTCGGGGGCCGCCCCTGCCAACCTTGCCCTGTCGCTGGAACGTGCCGCCCGGGTGGCGCAGGAGCTGGCGGCGATTGCACCCGATCTTGCCGCTGAAGACCTGCCCACCGTCGACGGTTTTGGCGAGGCCCTGCCCATGGCCTGCGACGAAACCGCCATTGGTCGCCAGCTGAATCGCCGGGTGGAGCTGTGGCTGATGCCGCATTTCCCGGAACCCGCGCCCGCAGTCGAGACGCCCTAAAGATAGCCGCTGCCGCGAAAGCTCAGCTCGCGCGATTTGCCGATGATCAGATGGTCGTGCAACACCAGTCCCAGCGCCTGGCAGGCCTCTTGCACCTGATGCGTCATCGACAGGTCCGCATCGGATGGCGTGGGGTCGCCCGAGGGGTGATTGTGCACCAGGATCAAGGCGCTGGCGTTCAGCTCCAGCGCCCGTTTGACGATTTCGCGCGGGTAGACCGGTACATGGTCAACTGTGCCGCGGGCCTGCTCGTCGTCGGCGATCAGCACGTTCTTGCGGTCCAGGAACAGTACCCGGAACTGTTCCGTCTCGCGGTGGGCCATGGTGGTGTGGCAATAGTCCAGCAGGGCGTCCCAGCTGGACAGGATCGGCTTTTGCAGCACCCGCGCCCGCATCATGCGCTGGGCGGCGGCCTCGACCAGTTTCAACTCCACCACCACGGCGGGCCCCGCGCCCTTGATCATCTGCAGCCGCGCGGGCGAGGCGCTGATCACCCGGTTGAAGTCGCCGAACGTGTCCAGAAGCAACCGCGCCAGCGGCTTTACGTCCTGTCGCGGTATGGCGCGGAACAGCACCAGTTCCAACAGCTCGTAATCCGGCAGGGCGGCGCCCCCGCCCTGCACAAAGCGCTCGCGCAGGCGTTGGCGGTGGTCCGAGATATAGGACGGCAGCCGACCCGACAAAGCCTGCGGCGCGGCTTCGTCGGCATCGCCGGTGGCGGCCACCAACGGCAGAAAAGGTTCGTTGAACGACTGTCCCATGCCCCGATCCTGCCCCGGCATGGTTGAGGAAGGGTTAATGCCGTCGCAAGAGTAAGGTGGGTGATTCACCCACCCTACCCGGTCTCAACCCTTCATGCCGTCCCAGAACCCCTTGACCTTGGAAAAGAACGATGACCCTTCCGGGTTGTTCTCTTCGCTCAGCTTCTCGAACTCGCGCAGCAACTCGCGCTGGCGGCTGGTCAGGTTAACCGGGGTTTCGACCGCCAGCTCGATCACCATGTCGCCGGTGTTGCCGCTGCGAAGGGCGGGCATCCCCTTCATCCGCAGCCGCATCTGCTTGCCGGTCTGCGCGCCTGTGGGCACCTTCACCCGGGCACGGCCACCGTCGATCGTGGGCACTTCGACCTCGCCACCCAGCGCCGCTGTCGGCATGCTGACCGGCACGCGGCAGAACAGATGCACTCCGTCCCGCTGGAAGATCGCGTGGTCCTTCACCTCGATGAAGATGTACAGATCGCCCTGCGGCCCGCCGCGAAGACCCGCCTCACCCTCACCCGCCAGCCGGATGCGCGTGCCGGTTTCCACCCCTTGCGGGATGTTCACCGACAGGCTGCGGTCCTTCTGGGTGCGGCCTTGGCCGCCGCAGGTCTTGCACGGGTTCTTGATGATCTGGCCCATGCCGTTGCACTGGGGGCAGGTCCGTTCGATGGTGAAAAAGCCCTGTTGTGCCCGCACCTTGCCCATGCCGCTGCAGGTCGGGCAGGCCACCGGTTCGGCCCCGCCTTCCGCTCCGGACCCGTGACAGGTGTCGCACGAGACCGAGGTCGGCACCGAGATCGTCTTTTGCACCCCGGCATAGGCCTCTTCCAGGCTGACCCGCAGGTTATAGCGCAGGTCGGAACCGCGTTGGGCGCGCGAACGCCCCCCGCCACCGCCGTTGCCGCCCCGCCCCATGAAGTCACCGAACAGGTCTTCGAACACGTCCGAAAACGCGCTGGCAAAGTCGCCTTGCTGGCCATAGCCGCCAGCCGGACGAGGACCGCCGCCCATGCCGCCTTCAAAGGCCGCATGGCCGAAGCGGTCATAGGCCGCTTTCTTCTGTTCGTCCTTCAGGACCTCATAGGCCTCGTTCACTTCCTTGAACTGGGCCTCGGCCTGCGGGTTGTCGGAGTTGCGGTCGGGGTGAAGCTCTTTCGCCTTGGTGCGATAGGCTTTCTTCAGCTCTTCCGCCGAAGCGCCCTTCTTGGCCCCAAGGACTTCGTAATAATCACGCTTTGCCACGGCAAATTCCCCAGAAGGAACCAAGGAAGGGCGGCCCGTTGCCAGACCGCCCCTTTTCCCGATTCACGCGGCGTTACTTCCGCTTGTTGTTGCCCAGATCTTCGAAGTCGGCGTCGACGATGTCGTCGTCATCCACCGGCCGCGGCTCGTCCTCGCCCGAGCTGCCCTCGCTCTGGCTGGCCTTGTAGATCGCCTCGCCCAGCTTCATCGCGGCTTCGGTCAGGTTCTGGATGCCGCTCTTGATCTTGCCGACTTCCTCGCCTTTCAGCGCATCTTCCAGCGGGCCCATCGCAAGCTCGATCGCTTCGACCGTGGACGGGTCGACCTTGTCGCCATGCTCGGCCAGCGACTTTCTGGTCGAGTGCAGCAAGCTTTCGCCCTGGTTCCGCGTCTCCACCAGCTCGCGACGTTCCTTGTCGGCTTCGGCGTTCGCCTCGGCGTCGCGGACCATCTTCTCGATCTCGTCATCGGACAACCCGCCCGAGGCCTGGATCGTGATCGCCTGTTCCTTGTTGGTGCCCTTGTCCTTGGCTTTCACCGACACGATGCCGTTGGCGTCGATGTCGAAAGTCACCTCGATCTGCGGCACGCCACGCGGGGCGGGCGGGATCTGTTCCAGGTTGAACTGGCCCAGCATCTTGTTGTCGGCGGCCATTTCCCGCTCGCCCTGGAACA
>JAKQLM010000682.1 GCA_029567145.1 Pseudomonadota bacterium | reverse complement strand
TGTGCGGCGACAGCGATGACGAGCCGACTGAAGACTTGGTCTCTGTTGACGGTTGATCTGACGCGGGCCACTTCAGGCTTGCGCACGGCCGGGCCCCTGGGTCCGGCCTTTGCTTTTGCGCAACGTGCGATCGGCACGATGTGGTTGGCGCGAGATTCCGTTTGAGCGTTCAGTTGACCTGAGGCAAGGTTGCACACATGCGGTTTTGCGCATTGCTTTCTTAACGTGGGACAGACATGACCAAACTGATCGCTCGCCTGCTTGCGGCCTCGCTGGCCGTGTCCGCTTCGACTGCCTATGCCGGTGGCCCCGTCGTGATCGACGAAGAACCGGAAGTCATGGCGGAAAAGCCCGCCTCCTCGGCCGGCATCCTGCCCTTGCTGCTGATCCCGATCATCCTGTGCGTCGCGCTGTGCGGCGGCGGCGATGACGACGACACCCAGACCCCGACCTGATCGACAAAGGGGTCCCCGGCGGGTGCCTTTTTTGCCGCAGAATAAGGCAATTATGTGCACGCATGCGCAGATGTTCTGGTCTTCCGGCACCACAGTGGTAACGCTGTAGGGGCTGTTTGCAATCTGTGCCTGAGGGGACCCCAATGACCAAAATCGTCGCTCCGATTCTTGCTGCTGCCCTGGCCGTTTCGGCCTCGACCGCCTTTGCCGGCGGCCCCGTCATCATCGATGACGTCGAAGTCGTCGAAGAAAAGCCCGCGTCGTCGGCTGGCATCCTGCCGCTGCTGCTGATTCCGATCATCCTGTGCGTCGCGCTGTGCGGCAGCAACAACGACCCGGTCCGCCGCTGATCTGCCATCCGGCCGTCGACCGGCGCCAGTGACGGCCCCGGTCGATCGGCATCCTGCGGTGTTTCCATTGCCGCAAGACTGCGCAATCTCCGGGTAAAGCCGCCACGACCGTCCTGGCACTTTCGGAGCCGGATCGGACTTTCAACACGCTGCCAAGCGACCAAGAATCACCAGAGGAATCTCCAATGAACAAACTGATCGCCCCCATTCTCGCCGTAACGATCGCGGTTTCGGCCAGCACCGCCTTTGCCGGTGGCCCGGTCATCCTGGACGACGTGGTCGTCGAGGAAAAGCCCGCCTCCTCGGTTGGCATCCTGCCGCTGCTGCTGATCCCGATCATCCTGTGCGTCGCGCTGTGCGGCGGTGGTGATGACGAACCGACGAAAAAAGGCTGATCCGATCCGGATCACCTGCGACGGCCCGGCCCTTCCCAGGGCCGGGCTGTTCTGCATTCAGAACCGCGTCGCGCTGTAGGGCGTGATGTCCAGCCGGGGAGGGCGACCTGCCAGAAGGTCGGACACAATCCCCGCTGTCACCGGCGCCATCGTGACCCCCAGATGGCCGTGGCCAAAGGCATGGATCACCTCGGCCCCGCCCCGGGACGGACCGATCACCGGCAGGCTGTCGGGCAGGCTGGGCCGGAACCCCATCCAGTCGCGGTCCGGGGGGCCAAGGTCGGGAAAGAACGCCCGCGCGCCTTCGACAAGCTTCTGCACCCGGTGCGGCGACGGGGGCAGTCGCAGCCCGCCGAGTTCGACCGTTCCGGCCACCCGCAGACGTCCGGCCATCGGGCAGAAGTAGAAGCCCCGCGCGGTGGGGCAGGTCGGACGCGACAAAAGCGGGTCGGCCATGTCCCATTCGACATGGTAGCCGCGCTCGGTGTCCATAGGGATGCGGTCGCCCGCCTGCATGGCCAGCTTGCGGGACTGGGCCCCGGCGGCGATCACCACCCGGCGGGCGTGCAGGTGCAGCCCCGGGCCTTCGATCACCACCCCGTCCGGCCCGCGCGTCAACCGCTCGGCCCGGGCAGGAAGATGCCGCGCCTTGCGCAGCACGATCGCGGCGATCAGCCCCATCATCCGCCCGGGATCGTCCAGAAAGGTCGCGCCGGTGAAATACGCCGCCCCGCCCATGCCGGGGGGCAGCGACGGTTCCAGTTCGGCCAGCTGGTCGGGGCCGATCAGGTCCACCTCGACCCCCAGCGCGCGGCGGCGGGCCATTTCAGGCTCGGCTGCGGTGCGGGCGGCGGCGGTCTCGTACAGGTACAGGCAGCCGCGCCGCTGCAGGATGCCTGCACCCTGAACCTGCAGGGCAAGGTCGTCCCAGCGGTCGCCGGCATCGGCCAGCAGGGCCGCGATGGCGCGCGCATTGCGCTCTGCCGCCGCAGGCCGGGACTGCCAGAGGAACCGCAAGAGCCAGGGCATCAACTCGGGCAGCGCCCGGTGCCGGATCGCCAGAGGCGAGGTCCGCGACAGCATCAGCGACGGCAAGGACCGCAGCACATCCGGCGTGCCGACCGGGCTGGTGGCATACCCGGCAATGGTCCCGGCGTTGCCGTAACTGGCGCCCATGCCGGGCACGCCGGGGTCGACAAGAACCACGTCGCTCCCGGCCTCGGCCAGGTCCAAGGCAATCGTCAGGCCGACGACACCAGCGCCGATCACGGCGATGTCGGTTCGTTCACGGGCAAACGTCATCACACGTCACAGGTCACTGGGTACCGATCACAGGGTACGGGGCATTTGGCACGGGCGTAGGGTGGGCAATCTGCCCACCTTACAGACAGGCCGCGAACAGCGCCTTGGTGTTGCGCTTGGTCATCTTGACCGGGTTGCCACCGCAGGACGGGTCTTCCAGCGCCATCTTGGTCAGCATGTCCAGATCGGGCTCCTTGACACCCAGCTTGGTCAGGTTTTCCGGGATGTTCAGCGTCGTCCGCAGGTCCAGGATGCGCTGGTAAAAGCCCCGATAGCCGCCCTTGATCCCGCAATAGGCCGCCGCCTGGGTCAGCCGGTCCTTCACAAGCTTGCGGTTGAAGTCCAGCACCATCGGCATGACAACCGCGTTGGTGGTGCCATGGTGGGTGCCATAGACCGCGCCGATCGGGTGGGACAGCGCATGGATCGCGCCCAACCCCTTCTGGAACGCCACCGCCCCCATCGCCGCCGCGCTCATCATGTGCGCACGGGCGTCAAGGTCGTTCGGGTCGGCATAGACCTTGGGCAGGTTCTCGAACACCAGCCGCATGCCTTCCAGCGCGATGCCCTGGCTCATCGGGTGGTAGAAGGGGCTGCTGAACGCCTCCAGGCAATGCGCCAGCGCGTCCATGCCGGTCCCGGCGGTGATGAACTTGGGCATGCCCGTGGTCAAAGCCGGGTCGCAGATCGTGACGGCGGGCATCAGTTTCGGGTGGAAGATGATCTTCTTCTTGTGGGTTTCACTGTTCGTCAGCACCCCCGCCCGGCCCACTTCCGACCCGGTCCCGGCAGTCGTCGGCACCGCGATGATCGGCGCGATCTTGCTGGCGTCAGCGCGGGTGTACCAGTCGTCGATATCCTCCAGCTGCCAGACCTTCAGCTTCTTTGGCTGATGCGCCATCAGGGCGATCATCTTGCCAAGGTCCAGCGCCGAGCCACCGCCAAAGCAGATCACCCCGTCATGCCCGCCCGCGAGATAGACCTCGATCCCGGCGGCCATGTTGATTTCGTTCGGGTTCGGGTCAACCTCGGAAAAGACCGCGCGGCCAAGGCCCCCGGCCTCCAGCACGTCCAGCGCGGTCTTGGTGATCGGCAGGCTGGCAAGGGCCTTGTCCGTGACGAGAAGCGGCTTGGTCAGGCCGACAGATTTCGCGTGGTCGGCAAGCTCGGCGATGCGGCCGACGCCGAACTTGATCGCGGTCGGGTAGGACCAGTTGCGGTTGGGAACGGAGTGGGTCATTTCGGGGCCTTCTTCAGGTGATAGGATTTCGGCCGGGTCACCGAATGGAACCCGAGGTAGGATAGCGACGTGCCCCGCCCGGTGTCCTTGACGCCGGTCCAGGTCAGCGCGGGGTCAAGGTAGTCGGCCCGGTTCATGAACACGGTCCCGGTTTCGACCTGAGCGCCCAAGGCTGCGGCGGTGTCATAGTCTTCGGTCCAGATGCTGGCGGTCAGGCCATAGGGCGAGTCGTTCATCAAAGCGATGGCCTCGGCGTCGTTTTTCACCGGCATGATCCCGACCACGGGGCCGAAGCTTTCCTCCTTCATCACCCGCATGGAATGATCGACGTTTATCAGGATCTGTGGCGCGAGGTAGGCCCCGCCGTCATCGGCGAACTTCTTCGGGTCCAGAAGCGGCTTCGCGCCCTTGGCAATCGCCTCGGCCGTCTGGTCGCGCACGGTCTGGGCAAAGCGCTTGTGCGCCATCGGCCCAAGCGTGGTGGAGGCATCAAACGGGTTGCCAAGCTTCAACTGACCAACCCAGGCCACGGACTTTTCGACAAAGCTGTCGAACAGGCTTTCGTGGACATAGATCCGCTCGATCCCGCAGCAGCACTGACCCGCGTTGTACATCGCGCCGTCCATCAGCACGTCAACGGCGAGGTCAAGGTTCGCGTCCTGACGGACATAGCCGGGGTCCTTGCCGCCAAGCTCCAACCCCAGCGGCGTGAAGGTGCCCGCGGCGGCGCGTTCGATGGCCTGGCCGCCGCCGACCGACCCGGTGAAGTTCACGAACCCAAAGCTGCGCGCGCCGATCAGGCGTTCGGTGGTGGCGTGGTCAAGGACGACGTTCTGGAACACGTCCTCGGGCACGCCCGCCGCATGGAACGCCTCGGCAATCCGCTCACCCACCAGAAGGGTCTGGCTGGCGTGCTTCAGCACCACCGAGTTGCCGGCAATCAGTGCCGGGACCAGCGTGTTGATCGTGGTGAGGTAAGGATAGTTCCAGGGCGCGATGATGAAGACCACGCCCACGGCTTCGCGCGCAAGGTAGCGGCGGAACTTGTCGCTGTCCTCGATCATCTCGGGCGCAAGGGTCTTGGCCGCGATCGACGCCATGTAATCGGTGCGGGCGTTCACTCCGCCGAATTCGCCGCCATAGCGGGTGGGACGGCCCATCTGCCAGGCGATTTCCTCGACCACGACGTCGGTCATGGTGTTCAGCTTGGCGACGGAGGCCTTGACCAGCGCGATGCGGTCCTCCAGCGACCGGGCGGCCCAGGCTTTCTGCGCGGCCTTGGCGCGGGTGACAACGGCCAGCGCTTCAGTCGGCGACAGCGGGGTCCGCTCGGCATAGATGCTGCCGTCAACCGGAGAGATGAGTTGGATTGCTTTCATGTCAGTCCTCGCAGGTCGGGGCTTGCCCCGACATTCTTGAAAAGGTCGGGGTGAACCCCGACCTACAATTCGCGCGGGCGTAGGGTGGGTGATTCACCCACCAGCCGATCACGCCCGTTCCAGCAGCCGCTCGCGTTCGAAATCCGTCACGACGCGGTCGGTCTCGGCAATCTCCCACTGGGCGGCGTGGTGATAGTGGTCAATCACGTCGTCCCCGAAGGCCTGCCGCAGCATCTGCGAACTGTTCAGCAACTCCGCCGCCTCGCGCAGGGTGTGCGGAATCTCGCGGATGCCCTTGGCCGAATACATGTCGCCCGTCAGTTCCGGTTCCAGAGCCATCTTCTTTTCGATCCCGTCCAGGCCCGCCGCCAGCAAAGCGGCGCAGGCAAGATAGGGGTTCACGTCGCTGCCGGGAATGCGACATTCCACCCTGACCGCCTTGGTGTGCACGCCGCAGACGCGGAAACCGGCGGTGCGGTTGTCCGCACTCCACACCGCTTTCGTCGGGGCGAACATCCCCACGGTGAAACGCTTGTAGCTGTTGACGTAAGGCGCCAGGAACGCGGTGATGTCGCGCGCGTGTTGCAACTGTCCGGCCAGGTAGTGCTTCATCACCTCGGACATCCCGTGCCCGTCGGCCTTGTCGGCAAACGATGCTTTCCCGTCCTTTGACCACAGCGACTGGTGGATATGGCTGGATGACCCCGCGCGGCGGTGATCGTACTTGGCCATGAAGGTCACCGACTTGCCCTTGGACCAGGCGATTTCCTTGATCGCGTTCTTGATGATCACATGGTTGTCGGCCGTATCCAGCGCGTCGGAGTATTTGTAGTTGATCTCTTCTTGTCCGGCCTCGGCCTCGCCCTTGGAATTTTCCACCGGGATGCCCGCGCCATAAAGCCCGTTGCGGACGGCGCGCATCACGTCTTCTTCCTTGGTGGTCTGGAAGATGTGGTAATCCTCGTTGTAGCCACCGACCGTGCGCAGGGCATTCAGGCCCCCGTCGCGCAGGTTCTCGTAGGAATTCTCGAAAAGATAGAACTCCAGCTCGGTCGCCATCATGGGTTCAAACCCCATGGCGCGGGCGCGGGCGACCTGGGCTTTCAGGATCGAGCGCGGGGCATGGGGCACGTCGTGGTGATGGTGGTCCTGGGTATCCCCCAGCACCAGCGCGGTGCCCGGCAACCAGGGCAGGCGGCGCAGCGTCGACAGGTCGGGCTTCAAGGCATAGTCGCCATAGCCGGTTTCCCAGCTGGTCGACTTGTAGCCCTGCACCGTGTTCATTTCCATGTCCACGGTCAGAAGGTAGTTGCAGCAGTGGGTTTCTTCCCACCCGCCATCGACGAAGAACTGCGCGTGAAAGCGCTTGCCCATCAGGCGGCCCTGCATGTCGATGCCAGCCGCGATGACGGTGTCGATCTCGCCGGATTTCACGGCCAGTTTCAGGTCTTCAAGGGTCAGATTGCCAGGCATGGTGTGCTTCTTTCAATATTCGGAGGTCGGAACGGGGCGCGTGGCCCCAACGGACGGAGAAAGATCCCTCGCCCTGGCCCCACCGAATTCCGGCTTTCGCGGCCAGCACGGGCCGCCCAGCGTGTCTTGCGGTTCGGACCGCATCCGATGTCACTCCCCAGGCCGCAAATCTTTCGTCTGCGAATTTGATCAATAATTCACAGGTCAGGGGGGTTCCGCAACCCCCTCGTGGCGTGCCCCGCGTGCGCCCATCATCGCGTTCAGCGCGACAGCGGCCAAAAGCACGCCCCCTCCGACGAAAGTGGCGGCGCTGGCGGTCTCACGCAGGAAGACAAAGACCCAGATCGGTGCCAGCAGCACCTCGATCAGCGACAGCAGCGTCAGCTCGGCTGCAGGAATGATCCGGCTGCCCAGGGTGTACATCACCATGCCCAGCGCCAGGACCGCCGCGCCGGCGCCGACCGAGATCGCCATGTCCCAGGCCGGGATCAGAAGCGGCTGACCCTTAGCCAGCAGGATCACCCCGGCGACCATGACCGAGAAGACGCCGCCCAGCATCGACACGGGAAGCATCTCGCCGACCTTGCCCCAGCGCAGGCAGACCGAGAACGCGCCAAAACCGGCGGCGGACAGAAGCGCCGCGATGTTCCCCGCCAGGGCGCCGGTCGACAGGCCCTCGCGGACCATCAGGTACATGCCGACCACGGCCAGCGCGATGGCGGCCCAGGTCCAGGGCCGGACCCGCTCACCCAGGATGATCCAGCCCAGGACGGCGGCGACGAAGGGCGAGGCGGTGAACAGGAACACGGCATTCGCGATCGTGGTGGTCTGGATCGCATAGATCGCGCCGGCAAAGGCGAAGACCAGGCCGAAGCCGCCGATCGCCCCGGCCAGACCCACCTTGCGGATCTGCGACAGGGGCCGGCCACCCGAGCTTGCCCAGATGAAGGCAAGCAGAACCGGGACCATGCCGACCGACCGCCAGAACAGGATCTGCCAGACGTCCGCCACCTCGATCTGGCGCAGGCCAAGGCCCATCAGCGACCACAGGGCCCCCGCTGCCAGTACCAGTGCCACCCCTTGCCCGTATCGCATTGCGGTCCCCTTTCGGGAAGTGCTGGCATGGGGCTCGGGTTCCGGCTGTCTTGTTCGCGACCTGTGACGGTCAGTAGCCGCGCGCCCGGTCGACAAGGTGCAGGAACGGCTCACCAGTCTCGCCGCGCCGGATGTTTTCCGCGATGACCCTGGCGGCGGTGATCGCGCGGGTGTCGGCGGCGATGTGGGGGGTGACGGTGACCCTGGGATGGGTCCAGAACGGATGATCCTGTGGCAGGGGTTCGATGCGGAACACGTCCAGCGTGGCATGGCCGATGTTGCGGTCCAGCGCGGCCAGAAGGGCGTCGTCGTCGATCAGGGCACCGCGACCGGGGTTCAGGATCACCGCCCCTTGCGGAAGAAGCGCGAGGCGGGCGGCGTTCAGAAGGCTGTCGGTCTCGGGCGTTTTCGGCAGCAGGGTGATCAGGATCTGCGCCGCGGAAAGCGCCTGGCGCAACCCGTCCTCGCCGTGCAGCTGGCCGGGCTTTTCGCTGCGGCTCCAGCCGGTGACGGGGAAGTTCAGGGCGCGCAGGGCGTCGGCGCAGGCAGACCCCAGGGCCCCCATCCCAAGGATCGTCACCGGGCGTTCCCGGGCCAGGGGCGGGCAGGTCGGGTCCCAGATGTGGCCGGGGTTCACGATATGGCGGTCCATTCCAAGGTGGTGGCGGAGGGTGTGGCCGACCACCCATTCCACCATCCCTTCGGTCAGTCCGGGGTCGACCATCCGGGTCAGGGGCTGGGTGAGGGTCGGGTTGCCGGTGATCCGCTCTACCCCCGCCCAAAGGTTCAGGACCGCCTTGGTCCGGGTGTAGGGGGTAAAATCCTGCAAGGGCGAGGAGGGGGCGTAGACGATGTAATCGACCTGCTCTGGCGGGGCCTCGGTCACGATCTGGGCCTTGATCCCTGCCTCGGCCACGGCCCGGGGCAGGGCGTCGCGGTATTCCGGCCAAAGCGAGGGAGCGGCGAACAGGATCAGCGGCATGGGGCGGCTTTCGATGTGTCCACAGTGGACAGTGCGGCAGGAACAAGCGATTTCAACAGGTTAGTCGTGGACCTTTACCGATTGTCAAGGATTTCCGTGGCGCTGCGTGGGTGGGCGGGCCCGGAATTTTCAAAGATTCCGGGTCGGAGCCTTTGAAGGCTCCGGTCCGATTTCTTTGAAGAAATCGGGTCACAGCCCTGCCGTCACGGCGGCATTGACCGCAAGCGCCAGGATGCAGGTGTTGTAAAAGAACGAGGCCACGCCATGCGCCAGCACCGCCTGCCGCAAGGACCGGGTTTCCAGCACCACGTCCGACACCTGTGCCGTCATGCCGATGGTGAAGCTGGCGTAAAGGAAATCCAGCGCGTCGGGTTCCCCTTTGCCCGGAAAGACCATGCCGGGATGCGTGCCGCGATAGTGCAGGTGCGCATAGTGAAACGCCGCCATCACATGCAGCGTCGCCCAGCCAAGGGGCAGGCTGATCAGGGCGGCGGCGCGGGCGTGCAGGCTGCTGCCATCGGCATTCACGACGACAAAGATCGCCGTCACGCTGGCCACCACGGCCACCAGCGCAAGGATCAGGATCAGCGCGACGCCTTCGTCATCCTCGGCCGCATGTCGCCGCAGGTCTGCAGGAGAGGAGCGGCGGACCAGCGCGGCCATCAGCCCGAGATAAAGCAGGAAGAATGCGTTGACCCCGGACAGAAGCGCGTGGACCAAGGGCACCGCCTGCACCCAGGCGATGACGCCGACCCCAAGGCCGATGCCGAAGGCGGTCAGGAACCGGCGATGCCGGGGGGCAAAGCGGGGCATCATCGCGGCCCCATCATCGAGGCCTATGGACATGGGCGCTTTGCACCAGGCCAAAGCCGACCAGCAGCACCAGCATCGCCGATCCGCCGTAGGACAGAAGCGGCAAGGGCACGCCCACGACCGGGGACATGCCCATCACCATCGACAGGTTGACCGCGATGTAGAAGAAGAAGTTCGCCGCCACCCCGACGATCAGCAATGCCGAGAACCGATCCCGGTTCTGGAACGCCGCGACCAGGCAGAAGCCGATGATCAGCGCATAAAGCGCCAGCAGCGAGAAGGCCCCGACAAAGCCGAACTCCTCGGCCAGGGTGGTGAAGATGAAGTCGGTGTGCTTTTCCGGCAGGAAGTTCAGCCGCGACTGGGTGCCCTGCATGAAGCCCTTGCCGCTCCACCCGCCAGAGCCAAGCGCGATCTTGGCCTGGATGATGTTGTAGCCCGCGCCAAGCGGATCGGCGGCGGGGTCAAGGAAGGTGTCGATCCGCGCGTATTGATAG
>JAKQLM010000556.1 GCA_029567145.1 Pseudomonadota bacterium | reverse complement strand
ACCGTACATGCCGGACTGCGCGTCGGACTGGTTCGCCACCAGGTCCACCAGTTCTTCGTTGAACTCGGGCACGTCCATCAGCTTGGTCCAGGGCCATTTCAGCGCCGGGCCGAACTGCGCCATGAAGTGCCGCATCCCGGCCTCACCGCCCGCGATGCGGTAGGTCTCGAACAGACCCATCTGCCCCCAGCGCAGGCCAAAGCCCATGCGGATCGCCTCGTCGATTTCCTCGGTCGTGGCGATGCCGTCCTTCAGCATCCACAGCGCCTCGCGCCAGACGGCTTCCAGGAAGCGGTTGCCGATGAAGGCGTCGATCTCGTGGCGGATCACCAGGGGGAACATCCCGATGTCCTTCATGATCTGCACGGTCTTTTCGACCACCGCCGGAGAGTTCTTTTCCGACCCCGAGATTTCGGACAAGGGCAGCAGATAGACCGGGTTGAACGGGTGGGCGACGATGATGTTTTCCGGGTTCACCGCAGATTTCTGCAAGTCGCTGGCCTTGAACCCGCTGGTAGAGGACCCGATCAGCACGCCGGGGTTCGATTGCTGCAACTGGGCATAGACCTTGTGCTTCAGCTCGATCCGTTCGCTGACCGACTCCTGCACATATTCCGCGCCCTCGACCGCCTCGCCGATCGTACCGTGAAAGGTCAGCGTCCCTTCCACCGGCATCGGCACATCCGACAGCGCAGGCAGCGCCAGCCGGGCGTTGGCCATCACCGCCGCGATCTTGCGCTCGGCCTCGGGATCGGGGTCAAAGACCCCCACATCCCAGCCGTTCAGCAAGAACCGAGCGGCCCAGCCGCCACCGATAACCCCGCCGCCAATGATTGCCGCTTTCCGTGTCATGTCTTCGTTCCCGTGAAATTCGGTGATCGTCCTTGCCCATCGGACCCACCGTCCGCATTGGGCGTCGTCTTGGGATAGGTGCAGGCAAACCGGGCATCGGCGACCGAGACCGGGCCGGTGGTTCCCCCTTGCCGTCGGCATTCGGCAATCGCCCCCGGCGTATCGCCGATCAGCCGCGCCTTGCAGATTTCGCGGCCCGTCGCGCCTGCCAAGGGGGCGGGGCTGATGCAGTCGATCTCGCCCAGCGCGACCCCTGCGGGCGTGAACCACTGCCCGTCCGGGACGCAGCCTTGCAGAAAGACAATCCCCCCCAGCAACGCCAATGCGCCGCCCAGCGTAACCCCGTCCAGACGTGCTTTGGCGGCCCGCATCATTCCACGAACATCGTCTCGACCGTGCCGTCGTCCATCAGGACCGGCCCACTGACCTGCGCGATGCAGGTCCGCGTGTCGGCACTGCAGGCGACGCTGCACTGGGAGGACTTCGTGCATTGCTTGCCAAAGTCGGGCGGAGGGGTCACGCAGCCCTCGGTCATCGATTCGGTGAAGACATAGGGGATGCCACCCCTGCCCTCGCAGGAAGCGCGCTCGGCAGGCGACAACAGTGTCTCGACCATGTCGGGACTGCCGTCCTGGCAGCCCGCGACAAGCGGCAAAAGCCCGGCAAGCGCCACAGCCAACCATGCAGTCCGCCCGCCGAAACCCGTCACTTCGCCACCGGTGCGCGTTTTTCCAGCTTCAGCCGTGCCCGCACTTCGGCCGGGGTGATCACCCGCGCGCCCATGTTTTCGACGATGTTGGCCGCGCGTTCGACCAGCTGAGCGTTCGTGGCCAGCACGCCCTTGTCCAGCCACAGGTTGTCCTCCAGCCCGACGCGCACGTTGCCACCGCCCAGAACCGCCCCTGCCACATAGGCCATCTGGTTCCGGCCCAGACCAAAGGCCGACCAATGCCAACCGGCGGGCACGTTGTTGACCATGGCGAGGTAGGTGTTCAGGTCATCCGGCGCGCCCCACGGCACGCCCATGCACAGCTGCACCAGCACGGGTTCCGGGATCACGCCTTCCTTGACCAGTTCCTTCGCCAGCCACAGATGCCCG
>JAKQLM010000664.1 GCA_029567145.1 Pseudomonadota bacterium | reverse complement strand
GCGCAAAGGCCTGGGCATCGGCGGCCTTGAAGACCCGCTGTACGTGGTCCGGCTGGACCCTGCGGCCCGGCAGGTGATCGTCGGCCCGAAAGCCGCGCTGTCCACCCGCATCATCCCGGTGCGCGAGATCAACTGGCTGGGGGATGAGGCGTTCGACAGCCGCCCCGAATGGCACCTCGCCGTCAAGGTCCGCTCCACCCGCCCCCCGCGTGCGGCGATTCTGCGCCCGACCGGCCCGACCACCGCCGAGGTGGAACTTCTGGCCCCCGAGGATGGGGTCAGCGCCGGGCAGGCCTGCGTCTTTTACGCCCCCGAAGGCCCTCGCATTTATGGCGGCGGCTGGATCTGGAAAGGATAGACTTTGAAGCATTTCGTCCTGGCAGCCCTTCTGGCCCTGCCCCTGCCCGCGCTGGCCGAAACGCGCGAGGACCGTGTCGCCGCCGCCGCCGAATATGTCGAGCTGGCGCTGGACGGCTTCGACATGGCCGCCGTGATCGAGACGATGTATCAGCCGATCCTGCAGCAGGTCGCGCAGGGCGGCCAGACGCTGACCGAGGCGCAGGTCGGCGAAATCCGCCAGCTGTATCTGGACACCTTCACCGATCCAATGACCGCGCTGATGCGCGATCAGGCGCAGATCATGGCCGACATCATGACCTTGGGCGAAATCACCGCGCTGCGCGACTTCTACGCGACGCCCGAAGGCAAGTCGGTGATGGCGAAACTGCCGCAACTGACCGCCGCGCAGCAGCCCGGCGTCATGGCGCTGGTGAACGACCAGATGGAGGGCCTGATGCCGCAGGTCCTGGCGATCATCAACGGCGAATAGCGGCCAGCACCGACCGCGCAGCGCGCAAGGCCGGGGGTTCGCCGCCCTTGCCCAGCCGCTCCATCGTAAGGGCCATCGCGGCCTGTTGCGCCTTTGGATCGGCCAGCACCGCCTCCAGCGCCGGGGCGATCCGGTCCGCTCGGCAATCCGGCCCGATGAATTCGGCCACGACGCGGGTGTCGCTGACCAGATTGACCAGCGTCACCGTGTCGATCAGCGCGGCCCGCCGCATCAGCCACAAGGTCAGCGGGTGCATGTCATAGGCGATGACCATCGGGCAGCCGTTCGCTGCCAGTTCCAGCGACACCGTGCCGGACGCCGCCAGTGCGACATCGGCGGCGGCAAAGGCCCCGCGCTTGCGCCCCGCGTCCTCGATGATTTCGGGCACGACGGCCCAGCCCGCCGTCAGGTCCCGCACCAACCCGGCCACACCCCGCACCGTGGGCAGGGCCACCCGCAGCCCCGGATGCGGGTCCTTCAGCCGCGCCACGACCTCGCCAAAGACCGGGGCCAGCCGCGTGACCTCGCCCTTGCGCGACCCCGGCAGGACCAGCAGCAATGGCCCCGCCCCGGCGAACGCCGCCCGCTCGGCCTTTGACGCCAGCGGCTCGGCCACCACCGGGTGCCCGACAAAGTCGCAGGTCATCCCCGCCGCGATCATGTAGGGCGGCTCGAACGGCAGCAGCGCCAGGACGTGATCGACGACCCTTGCCATCATCGCCGCCCGCCCCGGCCGCCACGCCCAGACCGAGGGCGCGACATAGTGGATCACCCTGACCCCAGGGTTCGATGCCTTGACGATCTTTGCCACCCGCAGGCAAAAATCGGGCGTGTCGATGGTCACCAAAGCCTCGGCTCCGCTTGCCAGCACCGCCGCCGCCGCCTGCCTGATCCGGCGCTTGAGCGGGAAATACTTCGGCAGAACCTCGGCGATGCCCATCACCGACAGCTCCTCCATCGGGAACAGGCTTTGCAGCCCCTCGGCCTGCATCAGCGGCCCGCCGATGCCCGCAAACTTCACCGGCTCCAGCGCCTGCAGCCCCGCCATCAACGCCGCCCCCAGCCGGTCGCCCGACGGCTCGCCTGCGATCAGGAACAGCTTCACGCCCGCGCCCACAGGAACAGGCCCAACTCCCCGGCCAGACGCTGCATCTCCTCCAGGTCAAGACAGATCACCGACCCGGCCTGAAACGCCACGCCGCCCAGCCCTGCTGCGGCCACAGCGCGCAGGGTGTCCGGGCCGATGGTCGGCAAGTCGATCCGCCGGTCCTGACCGGGCTTGGCCGCCTTGTAGAACACCCCCCGCCCGCGCGCCGGATCGGGCCGCAGGCCGGGCTTCAGCGCGGCAATGCCTGCAAGCAGCGCATCGGTCCCCGGCAGCGCCTCGACCCCCAGGCACAAACCCTGCGCCACGACTGCGCCCTGGCCGACGTCCACCGCCCCTAGCGCCGTCACGATCGCTGCCGCCCGCGCCGCATCCGCCTCGTCCCGCAGTCCAGGCGTTCCGGCCAGCACCCCCGCCCCCGGCAACAAGGCCGGAGCCACGCTGTCCACCCCCGCGACCGCAAGGCCGAACTCCTCGAACAGCTGGATCACCACCCGCAGCGTCGCGTCGTCGCCGGCCGCCATGGCCTGCATCAGGCGCGGCAAGAGCGCCGCCGTCGCCTCGTCCAGAAGCGCGGGGTCCAGCCGGGGCCGGGTCACCGCGCCGGCAAAGATCACCTGGCCGATCCCGTCCCGCTCCAGCGCGCGCAGGAACGGCACCAGCCGTTCGACCCGAAACGTCAGGTCCACCGCCAGCCCGTCGGGCGAAAAGCCGTCCAGCGCCGCGACCAGAGGACGGTCAGCCATCGCCCTGGCCAGCGCCAGGGGCAACCGGCCCTGCCCGGCGACAAGAGCCGTCTTCACCGCCCACCCTTTGGCGTCAGGAAACTGCGGTCCGACTTCGACAGAATGAAATCGGCAATCTCGCGCACCAGCGCGGAATCGCTTTCCTCGGCCAGCTTGCGGGCGCGGTCCAGAAAGCTGCCGTCTTCCTGCGCCAGCGTCTGATAGGCCGCCCGCAGCGCGGTGATTTCGGCCCGGTCCACCCCCCGGCGCTTCAATCCCACCAGGTTCAGCCCGTCCAGTTCGCCCCTTGGCGCCTGCACCAGACCATAGGGAATGACGTCGTTCGTCACCATCGTGACCGCCCCGATGATCGCGCCCTGCCCGATCCGCACCCATTGGTGCACGCCCGACAACCCGCCGACGATCACGTCATCCCCCAGACTGCAATGGCCCGCAATCGCGACATTGTTGACCAGAATCACCCGGTTGCCGATCTGCGCATCGTGGCCAACATGCGCGCCGGTCATGATCAGCACATCATCGCCCACCCGAGTGACCCCGCCACCGCCTTCGGTTCCGGTGTTCAGCGTGGCACCCTCGCGGATGCGGCAGCGCGCGCCGACGATCAGCCGCGTACGCTCGCCCGCGAATTTCAGGTCCTGCGGCACCTCGCCCACCGTGGCAAAGGGCCAGACCACCGTGTCCGCGCCGATTTCGGTCCAGCCGGTGACCACGGCATGACTTTTCAGCACCACCCGCGCGGCCAAGGTGACCTCGGGGCCGACCACGCAGAACGGCCCGACCTCGCAGCCCTCGCCGATCACCGCGCCGGGGTCCACCACGGCCATCGCATGAATGCGGGCTGTCGGATGCACGGTCATTTCGGGACGTCGAACATCGCCATGAAGGTCGCCTCGCAGGCCAGCTCGCCCTCGACCATGGCGCGGCCCTCGAACTTCCAGACCCGGCCGCCGCCGCGCACCGCCTTGACGTGCAGCTCCATCACGTCGCCCGGAACCACCTTGCGGCGGAACTTGACACCGTCGACGCCCATGAAAAAGACCTTCGCGTTCTTGTCCACCAGATCCATCGACAACCCGACCAGGATGCCGCTGGTCTGCGCCATCGCCTCGATGATCATCACGCCGGGAAAGATCGGCATCCCGGGGAAATGACCCTGAAACTGCGGCTCGTTCAAGGTGACGCATTTGATCCCGACGCAAGACTCGTTCAGCACGATGTCGCGAACCTTGTCGATCAACAGGAACGGATAGCGATGCGGAATGATCCGCTGGATCAGCTCCAGATCGGCAGTCGTCGCGGCGCTTGCGTCCATGGTCGTCCCTTCCTGTCCCCGGCTTCGGGCGCTGTCGCCCCGGGGTTGTTGCTAGCAACTCAGACCCCTGGTGACAAGATTGCCTTGGAGACCGACCCAGTCAGGGCGCTGCGGGCGCGACCGGCGGCGCAGATGCGGCGGCATCGACCCGCGCAATCGCCTCATCGGTGATGTCGATCGCCGACAGCGACAGGATCAGCGCCGCCTTGTCGATGATCGCCACCGCCCCCCGGTCCTTCAGCATTTCGCCCAGAACCGGCACCGCCAGCCGCAGAAAGTCCTGCCGGTCGGCGTCGCGGTTGCGCGTCAGGTCGCGGGCCTTCTGGTCCTGTTCGGTGCGGATCCGCTCGACCTTCTGGTCGAATTCGGTTGCCTTGGCGGCAAAATCCTCGGCCGGCAGGGTCTTGCGTTCTTCGGTCAGCGCCTGCTCTTCGGCGACCAGTTCCGCCTCGATCCGCTTGTTTTCGGCTTCCAGCGCCCGGGTCGCCGTGTCTTCCCGCGCGACCGAAGCGCGGCCAAACTCGGATTCCAGGAACAACCGCTCCTGGTCCAGGGTCAGGATCACCGCGCTGGGTTCCTGCGCCGCCACGGGGACGGCGCACAGCAGGGCCACAGCCAGGGCCAGGGCGCGCATCGCCGTCCGCCCCATCCCCATCGTCAGAACTTGGTCGAGATGGTCAGGTCGAAGTTCTGTTCCTTGTCATAGTCTTCCATTTTCAGCGCATGACTGAAGTTGAACCGCAACGGCCCGATCGGCGTGTTCCAGAACACCGACACACCGACCGACGCGCGCGGGATAAAGCTGTCGTCGACCGGGTTGGCCCCGGCAGGACCGCCCGCCGTGTTGTCCAGGCTCCACACGCTGCCCACATCCAGGAACGCACCGCCGGTGATGCCGTATTCTTCCGGCAGTCCCAGCGGGAATTCAGCCTCGAACCGCGCCACGGCAAACAGGTTGCCGCCCAGCGCGTCCTGGTCCGTCGCCGCCAGATCGCGCGGGCCGATGCCGTTCGGTTCGAACCCGCGGATCTTGCCGTTGCCGAAATAGCGTTCGGTCACCCGGCTGATGTTGCCGCCCAGCGAGGTGACGGCCCCGCCTTCGAACACGGCGCGCAGGGTGACTTCCTCGTTCAGGATCTTGGTTTCGGCCAGCGCCAGCGCCGTGGTCTCGATGTACTTGGTGTCGCCGCCAAGCCCCGCAAAGTCCTGGCCAAAGCGCAGCAGGATGCCGCCCTTCGGGTTCAGGCCGGTGATGCGGGTGTCGTATTCATAGGTATAGCCCAGCGAGAAGGTCCGCAGCGCACCCTGCGTGGTTTCCGCCGTCAAGATGGCCGAGTCGCCGTCATAATTCTCCAGCAGATCTTCGGAATAGCGCAGACGCAGGTCCAGGTTCGACTGTTCGCCCAAGGGGAACCCAATGCCGGTGGTAAAGCCGATGTTGCGGGTGTCGTAGACCGAGTTGTCGCTGTCCGAGGTCCGGTAATAGGCGCCAACGCTAAAGCTCAGGTCCCGACCCAAGAGCGCAGGTTCGGTAAAGCTGAACGACGAATTCTGCGTGTCGGTGCCCGACGACAGGCTGACCGCCAGCCGCTGTCCGCGCCCCAGAAAGTTGGTCTCGGTGAAACCGACGTTGAAGCCGGTGCCGTTTGCGACCGAATAGGACAGGCCCAGGCTCAGCGACCCGGTCGGCTGTTCCTCGACGTCGACGTTGACCACCACCTGATCCGGGGCCGAGCCCGGTTCGGCGTTCACCTGCGCATCCGAGAAGAAGCCCAGCGCCCGGATGCGTTCTGCCGACTGGCGGATTTCGCGCGGGTTGAAGGGGTCGCCTTCGACCGTGCGGAACTGACGGCGCACCACCTGGTCCAGCGTGGTCGCGTTGCCTTCGATGTCGATGCGTTCGACGAACACCCGTTCGCCCCGGACGATGGCGAACTCGATGTCCACCATCTGACCGCGTTCGTTGCGGGTGATGCGCGGCTCGACCCGGACAAAGTTCAGCCCCTTCTTCAGGGCCAGGGTTTCCATCCGGGTGATGTTGTTGTCGATCAGCAAGGGGCTGTAGGTCTGGCCCGTGCGGATCTTGGTCACCGCTTCGAATTCGGCGGCATCCGTGCCGTCGATTTCCGACACGACGGTGACCTTGCCGATGGTGTAGGGCAGGCCTTCGCGGATCGAGAACGTGACAAAGGTCGCGTCGCGTTCCCGGCTGACTTCGGCGCTGGCATCGGTGACCTGCACGTCGATATAGCCGCGCGACAGATAGAATTCGGTCAGGACCTGCTTGTCGACCTGCAGGCGTTCGGCCACGAAGGTGTCGCGCTGGATCAGGTTGCGCAAGAGGCCCGCCTGTTTCGTTTCCAGCACCTGACGCAGACGACGGTCGCTGAACGCGCGGTTGCCGACAAAGGACAGCCGCTCGACCTCGACAACCTTGCCTTCGGTGATCTCGAACACCAGGTCCACCCGGTTGTCCGACCGGCGGATGATCTTCGGCGTCACACTGGCCGCCAGGCGGCCCGACACCCGGTACGCCTCGGCAATCGACGCTGCGTCCGATTCTGCCAAGCTGGGGGCATAGACGCGCCGGGTCTGGCTTTGCACCAGTTCGGCCAGCTGTTCGTCCTTGAGCCGCTTGTTGCCTTCAAAGCTGATCACGTTGACGATCGGATATTCCACCACCCGGATCAAGAGCGTGCCGCCCTGGGGAATCAGCTCGACTTCCTCGAACAGGCCCGAGTTGGCGATCCGCTGATACGCGTCGTTCAAGGCAGAGGCGGAAACCTCTTCGCCCCGGCTGATTCCGGCATAATTCAGGATGGTCGCGGCATCGACGCGTTCGTTGCCTTCGATCACCACGTTCGAAAAGGAATAGCTCTGCGCATAGGCCGGTTGCAGGAACGGCTGCGAAGCCGTTGCAAGGCCGACGAAAACCGCTGTTGCCAGCAAACGGGCCCGCGCCTTTACCCTGGACGACCGTCCATTGGCCGCGCGTTGGGTCATCTGCATCTTGGGTCCTCGCCGTGTTTCTGCTTTTTGGATTGACTACTTGGAACGGCAGGCTTTGTCAAAAGCCTGCGGCCCATGTGGATAACTTTCCAACATCTTGTGGTCACGGTGCAATTGGCGCAGGTCAGGCTTTGCCCACCTTGCGGCCTGAAACACCCCGTCAGACGCAGATCAGGTCACGGCTCAGGGCGAACAGCATGACGCTGATCACCAGGGTCAGCCCGACCGTCATCATCACCCGCAACGCGCGTTCGGGGGGCGGGCGACGCATCACCGCCTCGTAGGCGTGAAACACCAGATGCCCCCCGTCCAGGACCGGAATCGGAAACAGGTTCAGCACCCCCACCCCAAGCGACATGACCGCCATCAGGAAGATCAGGCTTTGCACCCCGATCCGCGCCGCATCGCCAATGCTTTCGGCCATGCCGATCGCCCCCGACAGGTTGCAGTTCGAAATCTGCCCGGTGACGATGTGCCAAAGCCCGCTGAACGTGCCCGAGAAGATCCCCGCCATCTGCTGACCGGACAGGCTTATCGCCTCCCACACGCCGACATTGCGGACCTCGAACTCGAACGCCAGGCTGGACACGATGCCGATCTGATAGCGGTCGACCAGCACGCCATTCTCGTCCTCGACGGTCCGCACGCGCGGGGTCAGCGACAGCTCGAACGTCTTGCCGTCGCGCCAGATCGTCATCGGCAGGGGCTTGCCGCCGCTGCCCTGCACGATGCCGCGCAACTGCAGAAAGGTCCCGATCTCCTGCCCGTCCATGGTCAGGATCACGTCGCCTTCTTGCAGGCCGGCATCCAGCGCCGCCGACCGGATCGCCACGCTGCCGACAATCGGCGCGTCCAGTTGCGGGCCGCCCACCTCCAGCACCTGATCGCCGCGCTTGACCGAATAGTCCATCACCCGCTTGACCGGCAGGTCCTTGACCGCCGCGCTGAACGCCTCGGCGTCCGGCGTTGCGCGTCCCTCGATCGCGACGATCACGTCGCCGGGCTGCAAGGACGGGCCTTCGAACGGATAGGCCCGGACCGATGCCACCACCGGCTCGTCGCGCGGCACGCCAAAGGCCAAGAGAAGCCCGATCAGGATCACGAAGCTCAGGATGAAATTCGCCACCGGCCCCGCCGCCACCGTCAGCGACCGCGCCCACAGGGGGGCGCCTTGCATCGTGTGCCGCTTTTCCGCAGCGCTCAGCCCCGCCGTGTCGCCCGCCGTGACCGAACTGGCATCCGCATCGCCCAGAAACTTGACATAGCCGCCAAAGGGAATCGCTGCGACCTGCCACTGGGTGCCCCGCTTGTCGCGACGGCTCCACAGCACCGGACCAAAGCCCAGGCTGAACACTTCGGCATGAATCCCCGTCCAGCGCCCGACGATGTAATGGCCGTATTCATGGACGAACACGATCACCGACAGCGCCAGGATGAAGAAGAACACGTTCCAGGCCGTGCCGCCCAGTGCCGCGCCGACAGTCAAGATATCCATGCCTCAGCGGCCTCCTGCCATCCGGCGCGCGATCTCGCCCGCCCTCACCCTCGCCAGATGATCCATCTGCAGCACATCCTCAAGGTGTTGAGGAAGAATTGATGACCCCATCTCGTCGTCCAGCGCGGCCAGGGTTTCCTCGACCACGCCCGCCATGTCCATGAAGCCGATGCCGCCGGCCAGGAAATGATCCAGCGCGATTTCCTTGGCCGCGTTGAACGAGGCCCCCGCCAGCCCGCGCCGCGCCATCACTTCGCGCGCCAGCCGCAAGGCCGGATACCGCGCGAGGTCAGGCGCGCGAAAGGTCAGCGTCGCGATCTGCGCCAGGTCCAGCCGCGCCACCGGCAGATGCGCCCGGTCCGGCCAGTGCAGCGCATAACCGATGGAATGGCGCATGTCCGGTGCGCCCAGATGCGCCATGATCGCCCCGTCGCGGTAGCCGACCATGGAATGAATCAGGCTTTCGGGATGGATGATCACCTCGACCTGATCGGGCGTCACGCCAAAGAATTCGCGGGTTTCGATGACTTCCAGCGCCTTGTTGAACATGGATGCCGAATCGATGGTGATCCGCTGCCCCATCGCCCAGTTCGGATGCGCCAGCGCCTCTTTTACCGTGGCCGCCGCCAAAGTCTCCAGCGGCCAGTCGCGCAGCGCCCCGCCCGAGGCCGTCAGGATGATCCGCTCGACGGCGGCGGTGTCTTCCCCCACCAGCGCCTGAAAGATCGCCGAATGCTCGCTGTCCACCGGCAGGATGCGCGCGCCATGGCGTGCGGCCTCGGCCATCAGCAAGGGCCCCGCCGTCACCAGCGTTTCCTTGTTGGCCAGCGCCAGAGTCGCCCCGTGCCGCAGCGCGCGAAAGCCCGGGACCAGCCCCGCAGCCCCGACAATCGCGCTCATCACCCAGTCGGCGGGCCGGTCGGCCGCCTCGGCAATCGCCTCCGGCCCCGCCGCCACCGCGACCCCCGACCCCGCCAGCCGCTCGCGCAGCCCGGGCAGATCGCCGGGATCGGCACAGACCGCCACCTCGGCGGCCAGGTCGCGCGCCACATCGGCCAGCGCCGCGATGTTGCGCCCGCCCGTGACCGCCACCACCCGGTAGGTCCCCGGCTCCGCACGCCGGACAAGGTCCACCGTCTGCGCGCCGATTGACCCCGTGACGCCAAAGATCGAAAGACTGCGCATCACACCGCCGCCGGCAACGGCAGGTCGATGATCAGCCCCAACAGGATCAGCACGACAATCGCCCCGATCAGCGCATCGAACCGGTCCAGCACCCCGCCATGGCCCGGGATCAGCGTCGAGGCATCCTTGACCCCGCAGCGCCGCTTGACCCAGCTTTCCCAGATGTCGCCCATCTGCCCGGCCAGGGCGATGACCACCGACAGCGCCACCAGCCCCGGCGCGCCATAGCCCGCCAGCCAGAACCCGACCCCCACCAGCGCCGCACCGCCCCAGCCCGCGACCGTGCCGCTCCAGGTCTTCTTCGGGCTGATCGCGGGCCAGAACTTCGGCCCGCCAAAGATGCGCCCGACAAAATAGCCCAGCACGTCCGAAGCGACGACGATCAGCACCAGCCACAGGATCACCGGCGTGCCCGCCACCATCCGCAGGTCCACCAGCCCATAGCCCGCCACCATGATCGCCACGGCATACAGGCTGGACAACTGCCGGTCCCGCCGGTCGGTCAGCGCAATCGCCAGCGCCGGGACCAACAGGAACGCCTCGGCAAAAGGATCGGCGATGAACAGCGCCGCCCCCAGGCTGACGCTTGCCAGCGCCGCCAGACCCAGCGGCGTGTTCCGGTGCCCCGGCGCGGTCATCGTCGCCAGTTCCCAGACCATCGCCCCGGTCAAGAGCACCACAAGGACGGCAAAGGACGGCCCGCCCAGCCAGATTTCCGCCCCGCCGACCGCGACCAGCACCACGGCCGACACCACACGCTTGCGCAGGTCCTCCCACCGGGCCACCGGACGACCGGGCGGGATCGACGTGGCAGTCGGATGGGCGGCCGCAGCTTCGGGCCCAGCCTTGGTCCCAGCGTCGCCCCCAGCCTCGGCTCCGGTTTCGCCCCCGATTCCAGGCGTCGGGTCGCTCATCGCGCCACCCCGCCAAAGCGTCGCTCGCGGTTGCCAAAGCGCGCGACGATCCCGGCCAGTTCCTCGGCGGTGAAATCGGGCCACAGGGTGCCGGTGAATTCGTATTCCGCATAGGCCGCCTGCCAGGGCAGGAAATTGCTGGTCCGCGTCTCGCCGCTGGTGCGCAGCACAAGGTCGGGGTCGGGCAGCCCGCCCGTGTCCAGCGCGCCCGAGAACGACCCTTCGGTCAGGTGCTGGGGGTCCAGCACGCCCGCCGCGACCTGGTCGGCCAGCCTGCGAACCGCGCGCACGATCTCGTCCCGCCCGCCATAATTGACCGCCACCGTCAGGTTCAGCCGGTCGCATCCCGCCGTCCGCGCCTCGATCCCGGCCATCAGGCGCTGCAGCTTGGGGTCCAGCCGCCCCCGGTCGCCGATAAAGCGCATCCGCACCCCGGCCATGGCCAGCCGGTCCGCCTCACGCTCGATATAGCGGGCAAAGATCGCCATCAGGCCCAGGACCTCTTCGGTGGACCGCTTCCAGTTCTCGGTCGAGAAGGCATACAGCGTCAGCCACTTGATCCCCAGGTCGGGGGCCGCGCGCACGATCTCGCGCACCCGCTCGGCGCCGCGCCGGTGCCCGACCAGCCTGGGCCAGCCCCGGTTGGTGGCCCAGCGGCCATTGCCGTCCATGATGATCGCGAGATGGTTGACCGGCCGCAGGGCGGCGTCGCTTGCCATATCCTTCGACACCGGCCCCGTCCTCCGTCAGACCTGCATGATCTCGGCCTGTTTGGCCTCCAGCGCCCGGTCGACGGCAAGAATGGCCTTGTCGGTCATCTCTTGCACTTCTTCGGACCACATCTTCTGGTCGTCCTCGCCCATTCCGGCGCCCCTGGCCTTCTTGATCTGGTCCATCCCGTCCCGGCGCACGTTGCGGATCGCGACCTTCGCTGCCTCGGCATAGCCCGCCGCGACCTTGGTCAGCTGCTTCCTGCGTTCCTCGTTCAACTCGGGGATCGGCAGTCGGATCAGCGGCCCGTCGGTCACCGGGTTGATCCCGATGCCGGATTCGCGGATCGCCTTTTCGACCTTCTGGATCATGCCCTTGTCCCAGACGTTGATCACCACCATCCGCGGTTCGGGCACGTTCACCGTCCCCAGCTGAGTGATCGGGGTCATCTGGCCGTAAGCCTCGACCTGGATCGCATCGACGATCGACGCACTGGCCCGCCCCGTCCGCAAGCTGGCGAATTCGTGCTTGAGCGAGGTCATCGCCCCATCCATCCGGCGTTGCAGGTCGTCGGTGTCGATCTCGATATCGTCTGCCATGGTCGTCTTCCGCTAGGTTCGTCGGTTCAGCGCCCTTCATAGCGGGGCCGTCCCGGAAATCAAAGAGCGTCCAGAACCATCGAAAACACGACGAAGCCGAACAGGAACCACAGCATCGCAGGAAGAAACAGGTAGGCCCGCCCCGATTGCCGCGCCGCGCGCTGATACTCGCTGTCGTAGCGCATCGCCAGATAGCCACCCTTGCGCCCAGTCTCGCGGCGCCACCGCCTCATTTCATAGACGTGAAGCGCTACGACGGGACCGATGGCAAACAGAAAGACCAGGATCGCGGCAATCGCCGGCCACACTAACCCTGAACCCGCGTATAGGTCCCCTCGCCCGCCAGGATCCCCCGGAAGCCGCCCGGTTCGTCCAGCGAAAAGACGATGATCGGCAGGTCGTTGTCGCGCGCCAGCGCAATCGCCGTCGCATCCATCACGCCCAGGTGCTTTTCCAGCACCTCGTCATAGCTGACATGGTCGTACCGCTTGGCATCGTCGTGCTTTTTCGGGTCCTTGTCATAGACCCCGTCCACCTTCGTGCCCTTGAAGATCGCCTGGCAGGCCATCTCGGAGGCCCGCAGCGTGGCCGCCGTGTCGGTGGTGAAATACGGGTTCCCGGTCCCGGCCGCAAAAATGCAGACCCGCTTCTTTTCCAGATGGCGCACGGCGCGGCGGCGGATGTAGGGCTCGCACACCTGATCCATCGGGATCGCGCTGATGACGCGGGTAAAGACGCCGATCGATTCCAGCGCCGACTGCATCGCCAGCGCGTTCATCACCGTCGCCAGCATCCCCATGTAATCCGCCGTCGTCCGCTCCATCCCTTGCGCGCTGCCTTGCAGGCCGCGAAAGATGTTGCCGCCGCCGATCACCATGCAGATCTCGACCCCAAGGTCGCGGACCGACTTCACCTCTTCGGCAATGCGGGCAACCGTTGGCGGGTGCAGGCCATAGCCCTGGTCGCCCATCAGCGCCTCGCCCGAGATTTTCAGCATCACGCGGCTGTATTTGGTGACCGGCTCTGGCATGGCACCCCCTGTATATCGTTTTGTGTTTGGACTGGGCCGCAAAATGTCGCAAAACCGCGCCATGTTCAACCTTGGTTCGTCACCGCTGATCGACAGATTTTCCCGCGACGCCCCGATCCTGATCGCCGGGCCGACCGCCAGCGGGAAATCGGCGCTGGCGCTGCAGCTTGCGGCGCGTGACGGGCGGCTGATCGTCAACGCCGACGCCCTGCAGGTCTATGCCAACTGGCGCGTCCTGACCGCCCGCCCCAGCCCAGAGGACGAGGCCGCCCTGCCCCACGCGCTTTACGGCCATGTCGGGCGCGACCAGCCCTATTCGGTCGGCCATTGGCTGCGCGAGGTGGCCCCCCTTTTGTCCCGTCCGGTGGTCATCGTCGGCGGCACCGGACTGAACTTCACCGCCCTGACCCGGGGCCTTGCCGAAATCCCCGACACGCCTGCCGATATCCGGGCCACGGCGGACGCGCGGATCAAAGCCGAAGGCCACACCGCCCTGCTGGCCGAACTGGACCCCGCCACCGCCGCCCGGATCGACCCCTTGAACCCGGTCCGCGTCCAGCGCGCCTGGGAGGTGCAGCGCGCCACCGGGCGTGGGCTGGCCTCGTGGCAGGATGACACCCCGCCGCCGCTTCTGCCGCTGACCGACGCCCAAGCCCTTGTTCTTGTGCCGGAAGTCGCCTGGCTTGACGCTCGCATCGCCGACCGCTTCGCCCAGATGCTTGCCCATGGCGCTCTGGACGAGGCGCGCGCGAACCTGCCGGGCTGGGACCCGCGCCGACCCTCCTCCAAAGCCATCGGCGGGCCGGACCTGATCGCCCATCTGCGCGGCGAGGTGACGCTTGACGACGCCACCGCCGCCGCGACCCTGGCCAGCCGCCAATACGCCAAACGCCAGCGCACCTGGTTCAGATCGAACATGACGGCCTGGACCAAACTTTCCTTGCCCTGACACGGCTTGCAGGCCGTCCTTTAAGCGGTTTTCAGCCCATCCACAGAGTTATGCACAAGTTTTGCCAATCCGTGTGGACAACTCTGGCCAAAGCCGAGTGATTCTGCTTGGGTCAAAGCACAGTCGCTGATTTACTTGTCGCAACGAACCCCAACCCCGGACCCCGCCGCGATGATCACGCCGTCGCCCGTTTCGCAGTCCCGCCCCGTGTCGCAATCCCGCCTGATCGCGATCCCGCGTCTGGCCGCCGGGGGCCGCTGGCGGGTGGAGGCGATGCGTTCGCTGTCCGAACCGTGCCTTTTGTGGTTCACCAAGGGCCAGGGCCGGATCACGATTTCCGGCGTGACGCGCGGCTACACCGCCCACAACGCGATCTTCATCCCTGCGGGCGTGATGCACGGGTTCGAAGCCGGACCGCAAGTCTTTGGCAGCGCCATGTTCTTTGGCCGTGACCCCGACATCGTCCTGCCCAAGGCGCCCCTGCACCTGCGCATCCGCGAAGTTCACGCCCAGCAAGAGGTGAACATCCTGCTGGACTCCATCCTGCGCGAGATTGAAAGCGACACCCCCGCCCATGAACGGGCGACCCGGCACTATGTCGGCCTTCTGGGCGTCTGGCTGGAACGGCAGGCGAAAAAGGCCGATCCGGCCGAAGCCCCCCGCCCCGACGCCACCCGCCGCCTGGTCACGCGCTACACCGCCCTTCTGGAACGCAACTTCCGCACCGGCATGGGCGTGGCCGACTTCGCCGCCGCGCTTGGCGTGACGCCCACCCACCTGACGCGCTGCTGCAATTCGGCTTGCGGTCGGCCCGCCAGCGGCCTTTTGCAGGACCGCCGGATCTTCGAGGCGCGCAAGCTTCTGGCCGAAACCCGCCTGCCGGTCGGTCGCATTGCCGAACAGCTGGGCTTCAACTCTCCGGCCTATTTCACCCGCGCCTTCCAGCATCTGACGGGCAAGTCGCCCTCGGCCTTCCGCCGCGCGACCTGATCGCGGCAGCTCTGTCCGCAAATTCGACAGGCGCATGTCGCAAACGGACTCTGATCCGCCGAAAGCAGCCGTTGACGTGACGTCGAAAAAGTTGCGCTATGGCGCAAGGGGAAGCACGAAAACTGCGGCTGTGCGGCAGGCTGTCACAGGTCTGTCGAAACGACGGGGCTGTGGGGTCAGCGCTTCCAGAACAAAAGAACAAACAACCTGTCAGGGAGACGACAATGACCGTTATCAAGAAGGCTGGTGGCATCCACCCCGCCGCACGCATGCACGCTGCTGAATTTGTGGCAGGCGAGATCAGCCGCCGTGAATTCCTGACCCGCGCCACCGCGCTGGGCGTGACCGCGACCGCCGCCTACGGGCTGATCGGGCTGGCAGCGCCGGTTCAGGCGCAAGAGGCCAAGGTCGGCGGGATCGTCCGCTGCGCCATGGAAGTCAAAGGCACCAAGGACCCGCGCCTGGCCGACTGGCCGCAAATC
>JAKQLM010000656.1 GCA_029567145.1 Pseudomonadota bacterium | reverse complement strand
CAGGCAGGTGAAGACGTGATCCACGGCTTCGGCAAGGGCCGAGACGGAGGGGGCGACCGTCGCCCCCAGCGCCGCGTGCCGGTCGGCAAGCGCTGCGTTTCGGTCAAAGACCGTGACCTGGTGGCCCGCCTTCAGAAGGTTGGCCGCAATGTGCCCACCCAGGTTGCCCAGGCCGATGTATCCGTAGCGCATGCTTTCCCCTTGCAGGTATTTTACTGCGAAAGACCCTGATCTTACGCTTCGCCGTAGCCGACGATGCCCTTGACCTCGCAGAAGTCGTGGATGCCCCAATCGGCATATTCGCGCCCGTTGCCGGACTGCTTGTAGCCGCCGAAGGGGGCAGAGGTGTCCCAGTCGGGGTAGTTCAGGTTCACGGTCCCGGCGCGCAGGCGGCGGGCGACGGGGATCGCATCTTCGACCGGGCCCGCGATATAGGCGGCAAGGCCGTAGATCGTGTCGTTGGCCTGGGCAATGGCGTCTTCGATGCTGTCATAGGGCTGGATCGCCAGGACCGGGCCGAAGATTTCCTCTTTGGAGATGGTCATCGAATTGTCGACGTCGCCAAAGACGGTCGGCCGCACGAACCAGCCGCGGTTGAGATCGGCCGGACGCCCGACGCCGCCGGTCACCAGGGTCGCGCCTTCGTCAATCCCGGCCTGGATCAGCTTTTGCACCTTGTCGAACTGCATCTTGGACACCAGGGGGCCCATGACGGTCGCCTCGTCGCGCGGGTCGCCGATCGTGATCGCCTCGGCGGCAACTTTCGCGACGGCAAGCGCTTCGGCCTGCTGCGAGCGGTGGACAAGCATCCGGGTCGGCGCGTCGCAGGACTGGCCGGTGTTCGACATCACGGCGGTGACACCTGCGGCGACGGCCTCGGCGATGTTGGCGCCGGGCAGGATGATGTTGGGGGACTTGCCGCCCATTTCCTGCGCCACGCGCTTGGCCGTGGCGGCGGCGACAGCGGCGATCTGGGTTCCCGCGCGGGTCGATCCGGTGAAGGACACCATGTCAACCTCGGGGTGGGTGGACATCCGGGCCCCGACCTCGGGGCCAGCCCCGTTCACCAGGTTGAAGACGCCCGCAGGCACGCCAGCATCATGGCAGACCTGCGCGAAAAGGACGCCGGAAAGAGGCGCGATTTCCGACGGCTTCAGGACCATGGTGCAGCCCGCGATCAGCGCGGGCGCGACCTTGCAGGCGATCTGGTTCATCGGCCAGTTCCACGGCGTGATGAGCGAGCAGACGCCGATGCCTTCATAGATGATCCGGGTGGTGCCGCGGTTGTATTCCCAGGTCATTTCCTCGGCGGCCTTGATCGTCGCCTCGATATGGACCTGACCGGCCCAGGCCTGCGCCCCGCGCGCCCAGGTGATCGGCGCACCCATTTCGGTGGACATGACCTGGGCAAAGTCTTCGTAGCGGTCGTTGTACACCTCCAGGATGCGCTTCACGACGGCGATGCGTTCGGCCACGGGGCGGTAGGTCCAGCTGTCAAACGCGGCGCGGGCGGCCAGGATGGCGCGGTCGGCATCCTCGGCGCTGCCCATGGCGACTTCGGTCACGATCTCCTCGGTTGCGGGGTTTTCAACGCCGATGCGGGTCTTGGAAATCGGATCGACCCATTGGCCATTGATGTAGAATTTCAGCATGTTGGCAGGGATCATTGCGACCTCACTTGAAGTAGATGTTGAACCGCGCGCGGATGGCGGCGTCGATCTCCGGGTCCACGCGGCACCCGGCCTTGGCGAGAATAGAGTTCTTCCGGGCGATGGCTGTGTCAAGCAGAAGCGGTTTTCCGGCCTCGTTCCATTCCTTGGGCGACATGCGGTTGGCGGATTTGGGATAGATGTATTCGGTCTGCATCAGCTTGAGGGTCTGGTCAGAGCCAAGGTAATGGCCCGGACCGCCCAGGCAGACGTCTTTCATCGCCTGAATGCTGGTGCTGTCAGGATTGACGTCAATCCCCCGGACAAGGCGCATGGCCTGGCCCAGAAGGTCGTCGCCGAGGACGAGGGATTCAAGGCAGAACCCAAGCAGCGAGGCGTGCATCCCCACCGCCTCGTAGCACATGTTCAGGCCCGCAAGACCGGCAAGCGCGTTGGTGATGCCCTGCTCCCACCCGGCCTGCATGTCGGGGAGTTTCGAGTCACTGATGCCCGAGGCGGCCCCGCCCGGCAGGCCGTAAAAGCGGTGCATCTGGGCGCAGCCGGCGGTCAGCAGGGCCTGTTCGGCGCTGCCGCCCGACATCGCCCCGGTGCGCAGGTCGGACACGAAGGGCCAGGTGCCAAAGATCGCCGGGGCGCCGGGCCTGATCGCGTTGACATAGACCACGCCCGCAAGACACTCGGCGACGGCCTGGACGATGGTCAGCGCGATCGGCGCGGGCGCGGTGGCCCCGGCCTGGCCCGCGCTGAGCAGAAGCATCGGCATGCCACGGCGGATGCAATCCTCCATCGTGATGCAGGATTCCTCGGCGAACTTCATCGGGGGGACGACGAAGCAGTTGGAATTGCTGACAAAGGGCCGTTCCAGCCAGTGTTCTTCGCCGCCCGCAACCATGTGCAGCATCTCGAAACAGTCGGCGACGTGGGACGGGTCGGAAAAGCTGGTGCCGACGTGTTTGGTGGTCCCGGCAAGGCAGCCGTACAGCGTGTTGAGGTCCATCTCCTTGTTGTCGACCACGTCGCGGCAGACCATGGTGCGCTGGTAGAAATGGATGTTGTCCAGGTTGTCGACGAGGCGGGCCGCGTCATAGAGGTCCTGCGCGGTCGACTCGCGGTAGTCCAGCGTGATCGGATCGACGATGTGCACCGCGGCCCCGGCGGTGCCGTAATGGACGTTGGTGCCGGTCAGGTGCAGGTCGTGCCTGGGGTCGCGCGCATGAAGCGTGATGTCGCTGGCGGCGACGGTCAGCATATCC
>JAKQLM010000637.1 GCA_029567145.1 Pseudomonadota bacterium | reverse complement strand
CATCCGGCGGCACCGGGTCCAGCCGGGCGGCGACGGGGCTGTCCTGCCGGTCCAGGATGACAAAGCCCGCGACGGGCTGGCTGTCGCCATGGACGGGCTGGCCGGTCAGCGCAAGATACTGATACTGCCGGTTGCGGGGGCCGGGAACCCCGGCCACCCAGTCGCGAAACCCCTGCCCCGCCGCATCCGGCAAGGGCAGGCGCAGACGCGGCGCGATGCCCAGGGCCAGGCCCCGGGCCGGTCCGTCCCGCGGCAGGATCAGCGGCACGACATCGTCGCTGTAGACCGCGTGCCCGGCATGGGCCAAGGCCACCGAGAGCGTGCTTTTCCCGGCGCGGCGGATGTTGGGAAAGACCCAGAGCTGGCCCGACAGCACCACCCCGGCGGCATGGAGGCACAAGAGCCGCCGGTCGTCCAGCGGCAGGGCCTGCGCCAGCGCCGCCATGGCGTCGCAAGCCGCGTTCACCGCATCGAAGCTGCGCGCCGGGGCGGGCTCCAGATGCCCCTCGCACCGGAAGCGGTCGGTTCCCGGCTGGGCAGTGATGCTGAAAAAGGGCCGCAGGGCGGGATCGGCGGCTGTCACCCGATAGGGCCAGCCGGTCGCGATAGCGGGCAAAAGCTGCAATACGGCGTCGGCATTCCCCAGACGCAAGGGCGCAACGACGCCCTGAAAGAAGATGTCCTGCGCCACGACGCCAGCCTTTGCATACCCTCTGGCACAGGGAACTGCGCCAGAGGGGGAAGGTCAACAGATCAGCCGGCGGGCGGAGTGTCGCCGCAGCCCGCATCGTCGTCGGTCGGGCCCGAGCAGGTGCTGGGGGTGGTCGACGAACTGGACGAGGTCGGCGTGGTCGGCGTGGTCGACGAGCTGGAGGTCGAGGCAGGCGACGCGGGCGAGGCAGGCGATGCCGGGCTGGCGCTGCTGGACCCGCTGGAGCCGCTGGACCCGCTGGAGCCGCTGCTGGCGTGGGCGACGCTGAGGGTGGTCAGCGCCGGGGCCCCGTAGATCGCCAGGGCGATGGCGCCGATCCGGCCCAGAGCCCGGCGACGGGTGGTGATCTGATCATTCGATGCGGTCATGCTGTCTCTCCTTTTCGCTGCGCGGTTGTTCGAAACTGGAAGGCCCGCGTTGCCTGTCCTGTGAAGCCAGACTGCGGAAGGAAGATCGGCAAAACCAGTCATCAAAGGTTTAAATTCCTGTCATAAACCTAAGATATACGCGGGAATTTCAGCGGTCCTGGAACATATCTGCATAGGTCGTGCGCAACGCGGCCTTTTGCACCTTGCCCATGGCATTGCGTGGCAGATCGTTCAGAAAGATCAATCTTTTCGGTATCTTGAACGCCGCCAGCCGGTCGCGCAAGCCTGCGCGCAGCCCGGTTTCATCCAGGGTTTGACCGGGGGCAGGCACAAGGCAGGCAACGACCGCCTCGCCAAAGTCGGGATGTGGCACGCCGATGACCGCCGACGCCGCCACGCCGGGCAGGTCGTCCAGCGCAGATTCGACCTCGGCCGGGTAGACGTTCAGACCGCCGGTGATCACCAGATCCTTGGCGCGTCCCAGAATCGACAGGTAGCCATCGGCATCGAAGGCCCCCAGATCGCCGGTGACGAACCAGCGGTCGCGAAACTCTGCCGCGGTCTTTTCGGGCAGGCGCCAGTAACCGTGAAAGACGTTGGGGCCGCAGACCTCGATCGACCCGGCCTCGCCCGGTGGGAGGGGGGTGCCGTCAGGCCCGGTGACGCGCACGCTGACCCCCGGCAGGGGCAGGCCCACGGTCCCCGCCTTGCGCGCGCCGGACCAGGGGTTGGAGGTGATCATGTTGGTTTCGGTCATCCCGTAGCGTTCCAGGATCGCATGGCCGGTGCGGACCTGCCAGTCGGCATGGGTGGCGGGCGACAGGGGCGCGGAGCCAGAGATGAAAAGCCGGACATGGGCGCAGGCGTCCGGGGTGAGGCGCGGGTCGGACAGAAGCCGGGTGTAGAAGGTGGGCACCCCCATCATCACCGTCGCCTGCGGCAGGGCGGCAAGGACGGCATCGGGGCTGAAGCTGCGCTGGAAGATCAGCGCAGAGCCGGACAGAAGCGCGCAGTTGGTGGCCACGAAAAGCCCGTGGGTGTGAAAGACCGGCAGCGCATGCAGCAAGACATCGGTGTCGGCAAAGCGCCAGAGGGTGACAAGGGTCTGGGCGTTCGAGGCAAGGTTGTCGCGGCTGAGCATCACGCCTTTGGAGCGGCCCGTCGTGCCCGAGGTGTAAAGGATCGCGGCCAGGTCATCGAGACCGTGGGCCGGGTCGCTGAAAACGGGGGATTGAGCGGCGGCTGCGGCCAGAAGGTCGGGCAGCGCGGTACTGCGCGCGCCGGTCGCGGCGATGGCCAGGCTGCGGTCGGGGTCGGCGACGGCCAGCGCGGGTTCGGCATCGGTCAGGAAATGCTGCGTCTCGGCCAGGGTATAGGCGGGGTTGACCGGCAGGAACACGATCCCGGCGCGCAGGCAGGCCAGGTAAAGGGTCAGGACCTCGGGACATTTCTCGGCCTGCAGAAGCAGGCGGTCGCCTTTGGTCAGGCCCAGCGCGTGCAGGGTGTTGGCAAGCCTGGCCGTCGCGGCCAGGAGGTCGGCGTAGGTGGCGGGCGTATCGTTCAGAAGCCAGGGCCGGTCCGGCGTGGCGGCGGACCGTTTCAGTGCGGTGATGATGTCGGTCGCCATGCCTGCCCCCCCGGATTGCCGCATTATGCGCACGGGGGCCGAAGCTGCAACCGGCAGCGCGGGTGGGGACGGTTTTCGAAAGGAGCGCTGGCGCGCGAAGACCTTTTGTCTCGTCGTCGGACTTCGCCTCCTCCTCGGCACCTGGGGGTTTTCCACCCCCAGACCCCCGGAGGATACTTGGGCAGAGAGGAAGCCGGAAAGATCAGGCGCGGGTGATCCGTGGGGGTTCGACGGCCTTGGCGAAGGCATCAAGGACAGTGTCCGCGCCGTGGGTTTCGGCAAGTCTGAGGAGGGCAAAGCGGATGCGGGCGATTTCGCGGTAGTAGGTCAGGAAGGCGGCGTTCAGCGCGGCACCGGAGACGGCGCCAAGGACCGGGACGGCCTGGGCGGCAAGCTTTGGACCAAGGGCGGCGGCGAGTTTCGGGGCGACGGCGGTGATGATGTTCTGCACCGCCTGGCCGGTGACCGACAGGCGGGCGGTCAGGAAGGTGGTGTTGACCCCGTCGTCGCTGGCCAGGGGGCTGCCCGCCCCGAAGACGCGCAGGCATTCGGCGCGGATGGCGGGGGCGTCGGGGTCAAAGCCTGCGGCCTCGGCCTCGGCGCGGATGGCGGTGAGCATCAGCGTCACCGAGACCGGGAGTTCGGCCAGCGCGGTGGCAAGCCCACCGGCCCCGCCCGCCGCCCCCGAGGCGACAAGCGCGGCCATGCCGCCCCGGTCCCCAAGGCTGGGGGCGCGGCTGGCGATGCCGTAGGCGGCATCCAGCGCCTGGGCGGTGGCCCGGTCGATCTGGCTGCGGTAGCGGTCGGGAACCATGGCAAGCTGGCTTTCCAGCGCCGAGCCGAACCGGTTCACCAGCCGCATGACCGGCCCGTTCGCGCGGGCATAGCGCCGGGCAAGGGCGTCGATCTGCGTGGACAGGTCGGGGGTGATGACGGCGGGCAGGGTCTGGGTCATGGTCAGGATATGGGGACCTATCGCTTGGGCGCAATGCCGGTCAGGTCGCTTTCGTGACCATGCCCGTGACGCCCTTCCAGGCATCGGCCTTGAGCGCGAGGCCCAGGATGCGGTCGGGGTTGGTGGGGGGCGGCATCTCGACCCCGTCCAGTTTCCGGAACCCGAAGCGGGCGTAATAGGGCGCGTCGCCGACCAGCATCACCCGTTCCCAGCCCAGACGCCGCGCCTCGGCCAGGCTTTCGTTGATCAAAAGCGCGCCAAGGCCTTCGCCCTGGTGAGTGGGGTGGACGGCGACGGGCCCCAGAAGCAGCACGTCCTCTTCGCCGATCAGGGCGGGCCAGTAGCGGATCACGGCGGCAAGCGCGCCCTCGTCATCGCGCAGGGTCAGGCAGAGGGGGGCGACGGTCGGCACGCCGTCGCGCAGCCGGTACGACGACAAGGCCGTGCGGCCGGGGGCAAAGCAGAGGTCATAGAGCGCCTCGACCTCCCACCAGTCGTCCTCGGTCTCTTCCTTTAGCCGGTACACCTGCGCCTGCCCCCGAATCTGCTTGAACTGGGCCGTAACATGGCGACATGTCAGGATCAAATCGTGAAAGGCCCGCCCATGTTCTACCGCCCTGCCGATGGCCACGGACTGCCGCACAGCCCGTTTTCCGCAATCGTGTCGCCCCGTCCCATCGCCTGGGTGTCGACACGGGCGGGGTCGGGGGCGGGGTCGGGGGCGGGGTCGGGGGACAACCTGGCACCCTACAGCTTTTTCAACGCGGTGGGCTACAACCCGCCCAAGGTGATGTTTTCCGGCGATCCGCGCGACAGCGTGACGAATGCGCGCGAAAGCGGGGTGTTTGCGGTCAACATCGTCGAAGAGGCGTCCTGGCGGCTGATGAACGAAACCAGCGCCCGGTTTCCGCGCGGGACCGATGAGTTCGCGGCGGTGGGCGTGGCCAAGGCCGAGTGCCATGAGATCGACTGCCCGCGCGTGGCGGGTGCCCCGGCCACGCTGGAATGCCGGGTGATCCAGATCGTCGATCTGCCCGGCAACGACCACATGGTGATCGGAGAGGTGGTGGGCATCCACATGCGCGACGATTGCCTGGTGGACGGGCGTTTCGACGTGACGCGCTATGTCCCGGCGGCTCGGCTGGGCTATCACGACTATGCCTTCGTGCGCGAGGTGATGGAGTTGCGGCGTCCGGACTGATCAGGCCAAGGCGCGGATCAGCCTCAGGATGGTGTCGGCCGCCGCCGTCAGCCGCGCGCCCTTGCGGGTCAGAAGGCTGTAGGGCGCGACCTCGATGCCAAGGTCGATGCGGACCTGCACCAGGGGGGCGTCCGGGCCTTCGGCGAACTGGTCGGCGACGGCCTGGGCCAGGGGGGCGACCACGTTCGACTGCCGCAGCATCGCCAGGGTCAAGAGGAAGGAGGCGGTGGACAGCCGCTGGCTGGGACGCGGCAGGCCAAGCCGGGCCAGCCGGGCATGGACGGCCTGGGTCAGGGGGCTTTCCTCGCCCGGCATCACCCAGTCATAGGCCATGAGGTCCATCGGGTCCTGCGGCGGAGCGACGGCCAGATGGTGGCCCTTGCGCACGACCAGCGCCACCGGCTCGGCCGCGATCAGCTGACCTTCGAACGCCCGGGCATCGACATGGGGCGGCACGCGGCCGATGATGAAATCCAGCCGCCCCGAGGCCAGCTGGTCGCACAGGATATCCGAGGCGGCGACGACCACCTCGGATTCGATGCGGGGATGCGACAGGCGGGCGGTGCGCAACGCGGGCAGCACGATGTCCAGCGCCGGGGCGGTGACCGCACCGATGCGCACCTTGCCGACCCCGCCGGCGGCAATCTCGGCCATCTCGCGGCCCGCTTCGGCCAGTTCCTGCATCACGCGGGCGGCGCGGTCGGCCAGGGTGCGCCCGGCCTGGGTCAGGACGACCCCCCTGCCCGCCCGGGCCCGGACCGGCTGGCCCAGGATCGCCTCGATCTCGGACAGAAGGCGCGAGGCGGCGGGCTGCGCGATGCCCAGCGCCTGCGCGGCGGCCCCGATCTGGCCGGTCTCGGCAAAGGCGACCATCATCTGCAGATGCGACAGCTTCATGCCGCGGGCCAACAGTCCTGGTGCAGAATTCATGGCTTGCCTGTTATGGTTTCATCTTGAAACATGATTTGACGGATATACAGGCAGATTGCAAACAGCATGGCAGACCCGATGCCGCGCCTGTGCGGTCCGGGCCTAACGGGCACCGCGAACGGGCCCGCCACCAAGGGAGGAAACCATGCAACTTTCCAGAAGGGCGCTGCTTGCGCTCGCGTCCGTCATGCCGTTTGCCACGCTGCCCGCTTTCGGTCAGGACAAGGGCACCGTGGGCATCGCCATGCCGACGAAATCGTCGTCGCGCTGGATTTCGGACGGCCAGTCGATGGTCGACCAGTTCACCGCAGCGGGCTATGGCACCGACCTGCAATATGCCGAGGATGACATCCCGACCCAGCTGGCGCAGGTCGAAAACATGATCACCAAGGGCGTCAAGGTCCTGGTCATCGCCGCCATCGACGGCACCACGTTGTCGAACGCGCTGGAAAACGCCGCCGCCGCTGGCATCAAGGTCATCGCCTATGACCGCCTGATCCGCGACAGCGGTGCGGTCGATTACTATGCCACCTTCGACAACTTCAAGGTCGGCGTGCAGCAGGCGGAATCGCTGGTGGCGGGCCTGAAGGAACGCTTCCCCGATGCA
>JAKQLM010000617.1 GCA_029567145.1 Pseudomonadota bacterium | reverse complement strand
CCGGCGCAGGTCAAGCTGACCTCGCGCGCGCTGAAACTGAAGCGTGACGGCTGGCTGCAGGTCTGGGACCGCTGGCGGATCATGCGCAAGATCCGCCGCTTTACCGCGCCCTTGTCGGTGGCGGCGCAGATGGCCTCCGTTCCGGTGATCGTCGTGGCGGTGGACGTGTCGCCCGAGGGCGAGCGGCTGGCCGAAGTGCTGCGCACGGCGGTGACGCGGATGCTGACGATCGAGCCGGATGCCCGGATTGCCTGCGTCAACGTGATCAAGACCGCGCGGATCGGGATTGATCAGGGCACTGACGACCAGGGCAACAACCTGCATGTCGTGCGGCTGGTGGCGCTGAAACAATGGGCCGACAGCATCGACCTGCCCGACCACCGGCTGACCTATACCGTGCTTGAAGGGTCCGATCCGGGCCAGGCGATCCTGGACTATGCCACCACCAACCACGTCGATCATATCGTGATGGGGGCGCGGGGCCATTCGACGACCCGGCGCTATCTGGGGTCGGTCTCGGCGCAGGTGGTGGCCGAGGCGCATTGCTCGGTCACCGTGATCCGACTGCCGGAACGCCGCGAGGACGCCGAGGCCGCCTAGAACGTGTTCTGGACCGTGCGCGCCCCGGCGCTGACGTCTTCGCCGACGCCTGCGATGGTGTTGCAGCCCGCCAGCGCGGCCAGGGCCAGGGTCACAAGGATCAGTTTCTTCATGCTCGTGCCTTCGTTTCTTGGGTAAGGGTCACTTTTCGGACCACCATAGCGCGGGAAGATAGGACGTCGCCCAGTCGCCGTAAAGCTGCACGGTTTCGGGATGGTGCAGGTCCTTGGCATGGACGATCAGGTTCCGGTCGGAAAACCACAGCGGCACCACATAGCGCCCGGCGGTCAGTAGGTGATCCAGCGCTTGCGTGGCGGTGGTGAAATCATCCTGATTCTGCGCCGACAGCATGGCAGCGATCACGGCGTCGATGGCAGGCGACTTGACCCCCATCCAGTTGCGCGAGCCTTCGGTGTCGGCGGCGGCGGACCCCCAGTAGAGGTTCTGCTCGTTGCCGGGCGACAGCGACAGGGTGCGGATGATGTAGGTCATGTCAAAGTCGAACGTGTCGGTCCGCGTCTTCATCTGCGCGCTGTCCAGCATGCTGACCTTGGCGTCGATCCCGACCGTCTTCAGCGTATCGACATAGATCGCGGCGATGCTGGCGGCTTCGTCCTGGCCGATGGTCAGCAGGATTTCAAAGGCGAAAGCCGTGCCATTTGCATCCTTCAGGATACCGTCATCGCCCACGGTCCAGCCCGCCTCTTCCAGCAGGGCCAGCGCCCGGCGCAGGCCCGGGCGGTTCTGCGGCGTGCCGTCGCTTTCGGGCAGGGCGTAGCCGTCGATGCTGCCGGGGGCGAGATCGGCCTTGAACGGCTCCAGCAGGGCCAGAACCTCGCCCGTGGCCGGTTCGCCCGGGGTCATCGTAAACGGGCTGTTGGCAAAATACGAGGTGATGCGCGGGGCCGCGCCGCCGGTGATGGTCTGGTTGACGAAATCAAAGTTGAACAGCTCGATCATCGCTTCCCGCACACGCCAGTCCTGAAACTGCGGCTTGCGGGTGTTCATCACGAAACCGATCATTCCGGCGGGGCGGTCGTGCGGCACCTCCAGCTTGATCATGTCGCCGTTGGTGATCGCGGGGAAATCATAGCGGCTGGCCCATTTCGCCAGGTTGTCCTCGCGGTAGGCGGTGATCGTGCCGGACTTCACCGCCTCGAACACCGCGACAGGGTTGGCGAAGTATTCGTAGCGGATCGTGTCCAGGTTCCACTGGCCGCGGTTGACGGGCAGGTCCTTGCCCCACCAGTCGGGGTTCTTCTGGTAGGTGATCGACACGCCGGGATCGACGTCGGCAACGATGTAGGGGCCCGATCCGGTCAGCTTGTCCAGGGCCGTCGCCTCGAAATCCTTGCCGTCGAAGTCGGCCTTCTTCAGGATCGGGCGCAGGCCCATCAGCAAGGGCAGCTCACGATCCGCGACGTTGAAGGTGAAGCGGACGGTGCGGGGGCCGGTGGCTTCGGCCTTGGCGACCTTGGCCCAGGCGCCGTGGTAGCGGGGCGCGCCGAGGGTGCCCAAAGTCTCGTACGACCAAAGCACGTCTTCAACCGTGACCGGCGTTCCGTCCGAGAATCGGGCCCCCTCGCGCAGGGTGAATTCGACGTAAGAGCGGGCCTCGTCGGTGCTGATCGATTCGGCCAGCAGGCCATACAGCGTGAAGGGTTCGTCATGGCTGCGCGCCATCAGCGTCTCGAACGTGTAGGGCGCGATCCCTTCGGCGGGGGAGCCGCTGGTGATGAAAGGGTTCAGCGTGTCGAAGCTGCCGTTCATCGACAGGGTGATGCTGCCCCCCTTGGGCGCATCGGGGTTGGCCTGCGGCAGGGACACAAAATCCGGGGTCAAGGCAGGCTCGCCATACATAGCTATGCCATGCATGGGGTCGGCCAGCCCCGGACCCGTGCCCAGAGCAAGGACCATGGGCAGGCCGAAGCGGAAGGTCCTGGCAAGCTGGCACAGCATCGGGGGCGTCCTTCATGTAAGCTGTTGTTCTTTGCCCCGAACCCTAAGCCCGTCAGCATGGCATTTCAAACTTTTAGCTTGGCCATCGGCGGAGAGGGGACTATATAGACTGTACTGCTCGATAGGTTTCTTGCCTGTATGAAACCTGCCTCAAAGACTTAACGCCGGCTTCGTGCCGGCGTTTTTTTATGCCTGCGCTCTGGCATGTCCCTTGGGCTTGGCCCTATGGTTCTTGTGCAGATGCAGCATAAGGGGCAGGTCATGACACTGGCGGGCAAGCGGGCAATCATCACCGGGTCGAATTCGGGAATCGGTCTGGGCGTGGCCGAGGCTTTGGCCGCCGCCGGGGCGGATGTGGTGCTGAACAGTTTCACCGACCGGCCCGAAGATCACGCGCTGGCCGCTGACCTTGGCGCGCGGCATGGGGTGACCGCCCGCTACATCGCCGCCGACATGTCAAAGGCGGCCGACTGCCGGGCACTGGTCGAAAAGTCGGGTGGCTGCGATATCCTGGTGAACAACGCGGGCATCCAGTTCGTCGCCCCGGTGGACGAGTTCCCGGTCGAGAAATGGGATGCGATCCTGGCGATCAACCTGTCGTCGGCGTTCCATACCTCGGCGGCGGCGTTGCCCGGGATGAAGGCAAAGGGTTGGGGCCGGATCGTCAACATCGCATCGGCCCATGGCCTGACCGCGAGCCCGTTCAAGTCGGCCTACATCGCGGCCAAAC
>JAKQLM010000605.1 GCA_029567145.1 Pseudomonadota bacterium | reverse complement strand
GTCCTTCAGCCCGGTCTTCTTCCCAGCGCGCGGAGCCCAGTCGGCGGTGATCACCAGTTTCGCGTCGCAGTCGTTGATCCGGTTCGCCAGCGCGTCGGGCGAGAAGCCACCGAAGACGATGGAATGCACCGCCCCTACCCTTGTGCAGGCCAGCATCGCATAGGCCGCCTCGGGGATCATCGGCATGTACAGCACGACCCGGTCGCCCTTGGTCACGCCATGCGCCTTCAGCACGTTGGCCAGGCGGCAGGTCTGCTCCAGAAGCTGCGCATAGGTGATGTGCTGCGCCGGTTCCTTCGGATCATCGGGCTCCCAGATGATCGCGGTCTGGTTGGCGCGCGTCAGCATGTGCCGGTCGATGCAGTTGGCGGAGACGTTCAGATGCCCGTCCTCGAACCACTTGATACTGATGTTGCCCGGCGCGAACGAGGTGTTCTTGACGCGCGTGTAGGGCTTGATCCAGTCCAGGCGCAGGCCTTCCTGACCCCAGAACGCCTCGGGGTCGGCGACCGAGGCCGCATAGCGCGCCTCATACCCGGCGGCATCCACATGCGCCTTCGCCACGAAATCGGCAGATGCCGGGTAGACGGATTTCAGTGCAGGTTGGTCGGTCATCGCGGTCCTCCTTCCGGTGGGGCCCGGCCAAAGACCCCCTCGGTGCCTGTCGTCCCGCGCGGCGGAACGCTCTCTCCCGCGGTCACCCTACCACTTCGTAAATAAAAACGTAACCCCATAATTTATATACGAAGTTCTGTAAATTACTTGACGCCTACCTAGTGAAGTATGAAAAGTTCTGAAAATCGCCCGCCGGAATGATCCGCAAAATCAACCGCTTCGCCTCACGCGGGCGTGAAGAGGTAGCAAGGCAGGCGGATCGGCGGGAAACCGGCGTGTCAGGCCGATTCGGGCGGGCGGTCCAGGACTGCATCGACCGCAGCCACGTCGGGCAGATAGCAGACCAGCGGCGCGCGCAGCCCTTGCGCCTCCAGCTGGCGGCGCAGGCGGTCCTTCAACCCGACGATGTACAGTTGCCCGCCCCGCCGCCCGGCCCGCGCGGCCAGTTGCAGAACCCCCCGCGCGCCCGAGCTGTCGATCAGGGGCACCCCGCCCATGTCCAGCACCAGCGCGCGCGGCGCTTCGGCGATCCGCTCCAGCACGCCGCCCATCTGCGCCGCCGCGCCAAAGAAATACGGCCCCTCCAGATGGCAGACCACCCGGTCGGGCCGCTGCGGGATCTCATGCTCTGCCCCGGGCGCCAGGGTCGAGGTTTCGGACATCCGCTTGATGAAGACCAGCCCGGCCAGCGCGAAACCGACCACGATCCCTTCGGTCAGGTCGCGGAAGGTGACCAGCAGGAACGTCACGCTGACCACCAGCGCATCGCCCCGGGACGCCCGCAAAAGCCCGGCAAACTCGTGCCGCTCCGCCATGCCCCAGGCGACCACCGCCAGAACCCCGGCCAACGCCGCCAGCGGGATATAGGCCGCCAGCGGGGCCGCGACCATCAGGAACGCCAGCAGGAACAGCGCGTGCAGCATCCCCGACACCGGCCCGCGACTGCCCGCCCGCACGTTCGTCGCCGTGCGCGCGATGGTGCCGGTCACGCAGAACCCGCCAAAGACGGCGGACCCGATGTTGGCCACCCCCTGCGCCACCAGTTCGGCGTTCGACCGGTGCCGCGCGCCGCTCATCCCGTCGGCAACCACCGCCGACAGCAGCGATTCAATCGCCCCCAGCAGCGCGAAACTGGCCGCCCAGGGCAGCGCCGCCTGCCACAGCGCCACGTCCGGCAGCGCAGGCGCGGGCAAAAGATGCGGCAGCGCGCCGAACCGGCTGCCGATGGTCGCGACCGGCAACCCAAGCCCCGCCACCACGGCCGACGCCAGGACCACCGCAATCAGCATCCCCGGCCAGTGCGGCCGCACCGGGCGCAAGCCCAGGATCACCGTCGCCGTCAGCCCCGCCACCGCCAGCGCAGCCCAAGTGACCGAGCCTCGTGCGTCCCACAGCGCCCGCACCTTTTCCACGATCTCGCCCGGCTCTGCCCCGGGCAGCGTCAGCCCGAACATCTCGCGCAGTTGGCTGGCAAAGATGATCACCGCGATCCCCGCGGTGAAGCCCACCGTCACCGGATAGGGGATATAGCGGATATAGGTCCCGAACCGCAGCGCGCCCGCGCCGATCAGGATGAACCCGGACAGGAACGTCGCCAGGATCAGCCCCGGCAACCCGATCGCCATCATGCAGGCCGACACCAGCACGATGAACGCCCCCGCAGGCCCGCCGACCTGATAGCGCGACCCGCCCAGGGCGCTGACCAGAAACCCGCCGACAATCGCCGTGTACAGCCCGCGCTCAGGGCCAACCCCGCTTGCAATCGCTATTGCCATCGACAGCGGCAGCGCGACAATCGCCACGGTCAGCCCGGCCAGCGCATCGGCGCGCAGGTCGGCCAGGCCATAGCCTTCGCGCCAGACGGTCAGAAGCTTTGGCAGATAGTCGGACGGGCCATTGTGGCCCCGCGCGGTGTCGGTCATGATCGCTTCCAAGCCAGGGAAGACGCCAGTAATCGCTGGCAAGCGGCGGGAATGCCGCCAGATGACTCCCGCGCCAGCCCCCTGTCAACCGCTTAAGGGACCGCGATGCCGCCCACACCGAACGACCCCGTCCAGCCCGCCGATGAGGACGCCCGCAGCCTTGCCCGGCAGCTTCTGTCGCTGGGCCATGCCGCCCTTGCGTGGGAGGACACCGACACCGGCACCCCCGGCATCAGCCGCATCGCCTTTGCCCGTGACCCCGAGGCGGGGCTTCTGACCCTGGTCTCCGGCCTTGCCCCGCATTTCCGCGCGCTGCGCGACCGGCCCGACTGCGCGCTGATGCTGGGCGAGGTCGGCGCGAAGGGCGATCCCCTGACCCATCCCCGCCTGATGATCCGCGCCCGCGCCAGCTTTGTCGCCGCCGACGACCCCGACCGCCCCGCGATCCGCGCGCGCTGGCTGCAGCGCAACCCCAAGGCGACGATCTACATCGACCTGCCGGACTTCGCCTTCGTCCGCCTGCAGCCGGTGTCGGCGCT
>JAKQLM010000580.1 GCA_029567145.1 Pseudomonadota bacterium | reverse complement strand
CAGCCCCAGCCCGATCAGGCAGGCCCCGCCATAGCCGATCAGCGTGACGAAGACAGTGATCCACACCCCCTTTGCCAGCGTCGCCATCACCGCCGAGTAGGTGGCGCTGGCCCAGACCTCGTAGAACAGCCAAAGGCCGGTGATCGTCACGATCACCAGCCACCAGGGAAAGTCCTTGTCCGGTTGCGGATTGGGGGTCATGCGACAATGACCGGAACGGACGGGGCTGCCACGCGGTCAGCCCCGGGCCGTCCGTCTCAGCCGCCCAGCTTGTAGTCCAGGAACCATTTCTTGTTCAGCGCATCCAGCGTGCCATCGGCCTTCATCGCCGCAATCGCCGCGTTCATCGGGGCCACCAGATCGCTGCCCTTCGGGAAGATGAAGCCGAAATCCTCGGTCCCCAGCTTGCCGCCGACGATCTTCAGCCCGCCGGCCGAGGCCTCGACATAGCCCGCCCCCGCCGTGCCATCGGTCAGGATCAGATCGACGTCGCCAGCCTTCAGCGCCTCGACCGTCGCACCAAAGGTTTCGAACAGCTTGATCCGCGGGTTCGCCTCGTCGCCGTCCAGCACCTCGTAGACGCCGACATAGAACGGGGTCGTCCCCGGCTGCGCCGCCATCAGCAGCGTCTCATCCGCCTTGAAGCTGGCCGCATCGGTGAACCGTGCCTCGTCGCCGCGCACCATCATCACCATTTCCGACGTCATGTAGCTGTCCGAGAAATCGACCTGCTCCTTGCGGTCGTCGCGGATGGTGATCCCGGTCATGCCCATGTCGTACTGACCTTCCGACACCGCCGGGATCATCGCGTCCCAGCTGATGTTCTCGTAGGTCACCGAAAGGTTCAGCCGCTTGGCGATCTCGGCCATCGCGTCATATTCCCAGCCCACCGCGGCGCCACTGGCATCCAGGAACTGCAGCGGCGGATAGGCGTTTTCGGTCACGATCACCACTTCCTTGCCCGCAAGGTCCGGCAGGTCCTGCGCCAGCGCGGGCGCGGCAAGAAGCGAAAGGCCCACAAGGGCGGCGAGGGTCGATTTCATCGGTCAGGCTCCGGGCTGAAGGATCAAACCCGGACTATGCCATTGTGCAGGCCCGATGCAAGCTTCAGCCCGTGTTTCCGACCATCAGGACTGGTGAACCGTCTGGGCCAGCGCCCGATCCATCAGCACGACCGCATCCTTGTCCGACTGCCAGTCCATGCCCGAGGTCACGATGCAGCTGATCCCGTCGCCACCGTGGTGGACCATGGTCCAGGTCCCCAACAGGTCCGAGGTCCACAGCTCCATCGTCATCCCCGTCCCGGTCAGCGCGGCCAGGGTCGGCGCTTCGGCGAAATCGTGACGCAGAGTGTCGGCGACCGTCCCGCGCACGTCGCACCAGGTTTCGGCCAGTGACAGGTCCGTGCCAGCCATTTCTCCATCCGTCGCCATATCCGGGCCGACCAGCCGAGGGACTGGCGACGCCGCGACAGCAACGGCCACCGGAACGGCCAGGACGGCAGCCAGAACGGCGCTTTTGGTCAGGGTCGGGAACATCGGCGGCCTCCACGTCTTTGCATCTGTCATGCCAAAGCAACGCGGCGTTTCGCCAAAAGTTCCACCGCCCGGGCCAAGCCGGGGGAAAGGGCGCTACAACTGGACGTGAATATGATCGTCGTGCCGCGCCGCCCGGCAGCCCTGGAACCGCAGCTTTTCGCCCGCGACATCCAGCCGGTCGATCAGCGGCGGCTCTACGAACACCTTGCCCACCCGCGCATCTTGCAACAACAGCGTGATCAGAAGACCCGTGCGCTCCGGTTCCAGCTGCAGGTCGCGGACCAGGGGCTGAAACCAGGCCATGTCCCAGCGCAGACTTGGCCAAAGCGCGGGACAGGTCTCGGTCTTGCCCCGCTCGAACGCGAAATACCCCAGGGGCGAGGCGGTCTTCCCCGCGGCATAGCCCCGGGCATCCGTGTAATAGAACGCGAAATCCAGCTTCTCGCCGTCATCATGGCTTAGATGCGGGACCAGCGGCATCCCGTCCAGAAACGGAAAGCCCCCGTCCAGCAGCAACGTCACCGTGCCCGGATGGTCGGCCGCCACCCTCTCCGCCGCGTCCCTTGCCACCGCCAGCATCTCGGGCGTGACAAAGTTCCGCATCAGCAGGCAATAGACCGGCGACTGCGCCCGCAAGACCTCGCCCCCGCAGGGCAGCGGCACCCGCCCAAAGGCCGGCGCTGCCACCTGCGCCCCGCCCCACAGCGCCGCATAGGCGACGACGAACACCAGCAGCCGCCGCCGGAAGCCCAAGGCGAACAGCCAGGCGATCCCGCCCAGTTGCGTCAGCAGCGTCAGCACCAGAGCCACGGTTCCGTGCCCAATCACCCGCACCCGGTCACCCCCACCCGTTTACCCCCACCCGCTCACCCCAATTGTGCGCCCGCGCACCCGACCCCGTCCAATCTGCAGAATTGCACGAAGCCGCATCCTTTGCCATGTTTCCCCCAAGCGAATGGAGACCGACATGACCCGCATGCCCACCTATTTCATCAGTCACGGCGGCGGCCCCTGGCCCTGGATGCCCGACTGGCGGGCCATGTTCCACAACCTCGAAGCCTCGTTCGTGCAGATGGTCAAGGACCTGCCCGAACCGCCCAAGGCGATCCTGATGATCTCGGGCCACTGGGAGGACGACAGCTTTGCCGTCATGTCCTCGGCCCACCCGCCGATGGTCTACGACTACCACGGCTTCCCGCCCGAGACGTTCCAGATCCAGTACAAGGCCCCCGGTGCGCCGGATCTTGCACAGCGCGCCCACGACCTGATCAAGGCCGCGGGCCTGCCGGTCCGGCTTGATCCCAAGCAGGGCTACGACCACGGCACCTTCGTGCCCGCCTATGTGATGTATCCCGATGCCAGCGTGCCGCTGTTCCAGATCTCGCTGCGCAGGGGCTATTCCCCGGCGGAACACCTTGCCCTGGGCCGTGCGCTGGCGCCCTTGCGCGACGAAGGTGTCCTGATCCTCGGCTCGGGCCTCAGCTACCACAACCTCCGGCTCTTTGGCCCCGGGGCCAAGGTCCCGTCCGAGGCCTTTGACGCCTGGCTTGCCGACACCATGGCCGCCGACCCCCAGGACCGCACCGACCGTCTGCTGAACTGGGAACAGGCCCCCTACGCCCGCACCTGCCACAAGGAAGAGGACCATTTCGTCCCGCTCTTCGCCGCGCTTGGCGCAGCCGAAGGCGAACCGGCGACCATGGTCTACCACGACACCGGCCTCTTCGGCGGCGTCACCGCCTCCAGCTACCGGATCGGCTGACCAGGCAACGGTACCCGCGCCCCGGAACGGGACAATCCGACCAAGATTGTCCCTCCTCCTTCGGCAAAAGTCGCACGGATGGCCCGACAACGGACAAAGTGACAGCCGCGCCAGACGTTCCAGCTGCTGGCCGTCCGGCAAGGGGTGGAAAGCCCCGCGCCCTCGCAGCCACCGGCGCTGTCTTTACACACCGGGTTCCGGGCCGTGCCCACCACCGCAGACCGCACAACCGTCGCGGCGCTTGATCCCGATCACCCGCGTTTCGGCGTAGAGCGCGTCATGGATCATCAACCGGCCCGCCAGCCCCTCGCCGGCCCCGGTGATCCACTTCACCGCCTCCATCGCCATCACCCCGCCGATGATCCCGGGCAAGGGGGCGGCCACCCCGGCCTCGGCGCAAGCCGGAACCAGCCCCGGCGCGGGCCGGACCGGAAACACGCAGGCATAGCACGGGGTGCCCTTCGCCGGGTGAAACAGCGACACTTGCCCCTCCCACTGGGTCAGCGCCCCACTGATCAACGGCACGCCCGCCGCGACACAGGCCCGGTTGACCAGCTCGCGCGTGGCGAAATCGTCGGTGCCGTCCAGCACAAGATCATATTCGCCCACCAGTGAAGCCGAGCTTTCGTCCAGCGGCCGATGATAGGGCCGGACCTCGATGAACGGGTTCAGCGCCCGCATCGCCGCCTCGGCCGAGAACACCTTGGGCATCCCGATCCGCGCATCGGTATGGATCACCTGCCGCTGCAGGTTCGACCCCTCCACCACGTCCGGGTCGATCACCCCGATGGTCCCGACCCCCGATCCCGCCAGATACAGCAGGACCGGCGACCCCAGCCCCCCGGCCCCCACGACCAGCACGTGCGCGCCCTTCAGCCGTTTCTGCCCCGGCCCGCCGATCTCGCGCAAAAGGATATGCCGGGCATAGCGGTCCAGTTCTGCCGGGCGGAAGGCGGGCGGCGCCACAACCTGGGCTGGCACGGGCAAGCTGCGACGGCGCAGCACCCGGAACCCCTGGCGGTAGATCAGCACCGCCGCCGCCAACAGGCCGAACACCAGCCAGCCCTCGAACGTCCCGCCCAGAATGCGCGCCAGCCTCAGGTCCGACACATAGGGCAGGCTCAACCCGACCAGCAGCCCCCACCACAGCGCCGCCGCGACCAGCCACCACTCGCCCCAGCCGCGCCAGCGGCCAAGCCCCCACAGCCCGACAAACCCCAAAAGCCCGATCACGATCCGGTTCCGGTCGACCCGAACCCGCCCGTCCCGCGCGCGGTAGCGTCCAGCCCCTCCACCACCGCAAACCCCGCCTGCACCACCGGGGCCACCACCACCTGCGCCACCCGGTCGCCATGGCGGATCGTGTAGGGTTCCGGCCCCAGATTGATCAGCGCAACCCCCAAAGGCCCGCGATAATCGCTGTCGATGGTCCCCGGCGTGTTCGGCACCGTCACCCCATGCTTCATCGCCAGTCCTGACCGGGGCCGCACCTGCATCTCGAACCCCTCCGGGATCGCGACCCTGATCCCGGTGGGACAGATCGCCCGCCCCATCGGCGGCAGCACCAGCCCCAAGGCACGCTCCCCCTCAGGAAAGTTCGCACAAAGGTCCGCCCCCGCCGCCCCCGCCGTCTGATAGACCGGCAAAGGCAAGCTCCGGTCGGCCCAATCCTCCCACAGCACCCGCACCACCGGTCCCATCGCCCCGCCTTTCATCTTTGCCCAAATA
>JAKQLM010000572.1 GCA_029567145.1 Pseudomonadota bacterium | reverse complement strand
CTTGGCATGGCGGGCGCGCTGCGGCGCAATTCGGTCCCCGACTATCTGGCGGGGACGGTTGGCGTCGTGGGTATTGCCATCCCGATCTTTGTCATCGGCCCCTTGTTTCAGGCCTTCTTTTCGTTGCGGTTGGGGTGGTTTCCGGTTGGCGGCGTGAATGACGGAGCGCGCTCGCTGATCCTGCCGGTGATCGTGCTGGCCTTGCCGAACATCGCCTATATCAGCCGCCTGACCCGCACCTCGATGATTGAAACCCTGCGCGAAAACCATGTCCGCACCGCGCGGGCCAAGGGCGTTGGCTGGCGCAGGGTGCTGACCTCTCATGTCCTGACCGGGGCGCTGCTGCCGGTCATCGCCTATCTTGGCCCGGCAACCGCCGCGGTCATCACCGGATCAATCCTGATCGAAACGATGTTCGCCGTCCCCGGAATCGGGCGGCATTTCGTCGATGCGGCGCTGAACCGGGATTACCCCTTGGTCATGGGGATCACGCTTCTGTATGGCGGGCTCTTGATCCTGTTCAACATCGGCACCGACGTGATCCGCGCGATCCTTGACCCAAGGATCCGCAATGAGCGTTGAGGTCCTTTCCCGCGAAACCGCGCCGCCGCCGTCGGCTTCGACCTTGCGGCTGCAGTTTCGCCGTTTCCGCAAGAACCACCTAGCCATGGCCTCGGTCTGGCTTTTGGCGCTGATCGTCGTTGGCTGCTTCTTTGGCCCCTACGCATTCCCCTTTACCGGCGAGGACGCGGATTTCGACTTCATCTCTGCCCCGGCGCAATTCCAGTGGCCGCATCTGTTCGGCACCGACGAGTTCGGTCGCGATCTGCTGGTCCGGGTGCTGGAAGGCGGGCAGGTCTCGTTGACCATCGGCTTTCTGGGTGCCCTTGTCGCAGGGGTGATCGGTGTCCTTTACGGCGCGGTTGCGGGCTTTGTCGGCGGTCGCGCGGACGGGCTGATGATGCGCGCGGTCGAGGTGCTGTATGGCTTCCCCTATGTGATCCTTGTGATCCTCCTGTCGCTGTTGTTCGGCGGCGGCAACCTTGCGCTGTTCGCCGCCATCGTCTTCACGCTGTGGCTGACCCCTGCCGTCATCGTCCGCGCGCAGGCGCAAAGCCTTGCCCGCCGCGAATTCATCGAGGCCGCCCGCGCCG
>JAKQLM010000545.1 GCA_029567145.1 Pseudomonadota bacterium | reverse complement strand
GCCAGCCAGAACGGCAGTTTCCCGGCGTAGTTTTCCAGCAGGATGCCGATGAAGCGTTCAAAGCTGCCAAGAATAGCGCGGTGCAGCATGACCGGCGTGTGTTTGGCCCCGTCCTCGCCGACATATTCCGCTTCCAGCCGCAAAGGCGTGTTCCAGTCGGCCTGGAACGTCCCACATTGCCATTCGCGGCCAATCGCGTCTGTCAGCTTGAAGTCCAGCTTCGGGCCATAAAAGGCCCCGTCGCCGGGGTTGATCTCGAACGGCAGGTTCAGACTGCGGATCGCGCCTTCCAGCGCACCCTCGACCTTGTCCCACTGTTCATCCGTGCCGATCCGCACTTCGGGGCGGGTGGACAGCTTGATGTCGAAACTGTCGAAGCCAAGGTCCTTGTAGACCGACGACAGCAGCCGGATGAACCCGGCGCATTCGTCCTGAATCTGGTCTTCCGTGCAGAAGATATGCGCGTCGTCCTGCGTAAAGCCGCGCACCCGCATCAGGCCGTGCATCGACCCCGACGATTCATATCGGTGGCACGACCCGAATTCGGCCAGCCGCAAGGGCAGGTCGCGGTAGGATTTCAGGCCCTGGTTGAACACCTGCACATGGCAGGGGCAGTTCATCGGCTTCAGCGCGTTGATCCGCTTTTCCTTGGCGCCTTCCTCGTCGACCTCCACGATGAACATGTTCTCGCGGTAGGCCTCCCAGTGGCCCGACTTTTCCCACAACACCCGGTCCACGACCTGCGGTGTCTTGATTTCCTTGTACCCGGCGCTGCGCAGCCGCCCGCGCATGTAATCCTCAAGCTGGCGATAGATCGTCCAGCCATTCGGATGCCAGAAGACCATGCCGGGCGCTTCTTCCTGCAGGTGGAACAGCTCCATCTCGCGGCCCAGCTTGCGGTGGTCGCGCTTGGCGGCCTCCTCCAGCATCGTCAGGTGCGCCTTCAGGTCGTCGCGGTTCCTGAACGCCACGCCATAGATGCGCTGCAGCATCGGGCGGCTGGCGTCGCCCAGCCAGTAGGCCCCCGCCACATGCGTCAGCTTGAACGCATCCGCCGGGACCTGCCCCGTGTGCTGCAGATGCGGCCCGCGGCACAGGTCCTGCCAGGGCCCGTGCCAGTACATCCGCAGATCCTCGCCCTCGGGG
>JAKQLM010000540.1 GCA_029567145.1 Pseudomonadota bacterium | reverse complement strand
AGGCGCGTCGGTGCGGGTCTGTTCGGCGGGCGCCAGGACACGCTGATGTTCAACGGCTATGACGAGGTGGCCAGCCTTTATGCCGGGCAGGACCTGGCGGCGGACTACTGATGGACCGGCTGAACGGCCTTGCCCGCCGGGTGCCGACCTGGGTGGTCTATGGTCTTGGGCTGGTGCCCCTGGGCTTTCTGCTCTGGGGGGCGCTGTTCGGCGGGCTGGGAATCGACCCGGTCAAGGCGATCGAGCATCGCCTGGGCGAGCTGGGGTTGCAGCTTCTGCTGGCCGGGCTTGCGATCACGCCCTTGCGACGGGTCGGGGTGAACCTGATCCGCTTTCGCCGGGCGCTGGGGCTGTTGGCCTTCTTCTATATAGCATTGCATCTGGTGGCCTGGATCTGGCTGGACATGGGCCTGCGCTGGTCGGAAATGGCGGCGGACCTGGTGAAGCGGCCCTACGTGATGCTGGGGATGCTGGGATTCGCGGTGCTGGTGCCGCTGGCGCTGACCTCGACCAACGCCGCGATCCGCCGGATGGGTCCGGTCGCCTGGGGACGGCTGCACAAGCTGGTCTATGTGGCGATTCTGGCGGGCGTTCTGCACCTTTTGCTGCTGACAAAGGTCTGGACGACCGAAATCCTGGTCTATGCCGCGCTTGCCCTGCTGCTTCTGGCGCTGCGGCTTTTGCCAAAGGCCGCGCGCCGCCGTCCGCTGGCAGCCCAAGTCGCAACAAAGTTGCCGCAGGAAGGGTGATCTTGTGGGGTTTCTTGCGCCAACCCCAAGATTTTGCGGAGTTTTCCAGTTTCTGCAAATTTTTTGCGACAAGAGCGTTTTTTGCTCTTGCGGGTTCCGGGCGGTCTCCGTAAATACCGCCTCACCGAAGCGGAGACGCGACGGTGACGGACGGAAGCGACGGTAAGACGAAGCGGAAGTTCGGAAAATCTGAAGACAAGGCGCGAAGGGATACGCCAAGAAGTTGGCGCATCGCACGTTTTTTGTCTGACGATGGCTCTTTGAAAATTGAAAGTAATGAAGGGATATGCGGGCGGTTTGGGCGCATCGGCGTCAGATCGCAGCATATCGGCCTACTAGGGATCGCAAGGTTCCGATGATGTAGGTGTCAGCTTCACTGTCTTGGCAGGGTTGTTC
>JAKQLM010000539.1 GCA_029567145.1 Pseudomonadota bacterium | reverse complement strand
TCCTGCCAGACATGGTCCATTTCCTTCAACGCAAAGTCGGCGTCGCTGGTCGGATTGGCCAGGTAGCTGTGGGCAAGTTTTGAAAGCGTGATCCGGGACATTCAGGCCGCCATTGCATAAGGGGCGGGGGCGGCAAGGCGGCCCGCAGAATCAAACAGATAGACATGCGCCGGATCGACGAAGACCGAGGTCTGCGCCCCTGCCGTCATCGGATGCACGCCGTGGACCAGGCCGACCCAACGGTCGGACCCATGCGACAGGTGGACAAAGGTTTCGGACCCCGTGATCTCGGTCGCGGCGACGGTGCAGCGAAATTCGACGGCATCGCCGGTGTGGCGGTTCAGCGTGATGTGGTTGGCGCGGAACCCGGCGGTATAGGTGCCATCGGGCAGGCCAGCCGTCGCGCCATGGGCCGGGGCGTGCGCCTCTTCGCCAAAGGTCAGGCGGTGCGATTCCTTCCGGCAGGGCACGAAGTTCATCGGCGGATCGCTGAAGACGCGGGCGGTCCGGGCATCGGCGGGCAGGCGGTAGACCTGCGGCGTCGGGCCGAACTGGGTGACGCGGCCTTCCCACAGGGTCGCGGTGTTGCCCCCCAGAAGCAGCGCCTCTTCCGGTTCGGTCGTGGCATAGACGAAGATCGCGCCCGAGGCCTCGAAGATGCGGGGGATCTCGATCCGCAATTCCTCGCGCAGCTTGTAGTCCAGGTTCGCCAGCGGTTCATCCAGCAGGACGAGGCCCGCCCCCTTGACCAGCGCGCGGGCAAGCGCGCAGCGCTGTTGCTGGCCGCCCGAAAGCTCCAGCGGTTTGCGCGTCAGCATCGGGGTCAGGCGCAGCATTTCGGCGGTCTGGCGGACGGCCTTGTCGATTTCGGCTTGCGCCTTGCCCATCAGACGCAGGGGCGAGGCGATGTTTTCGTAAACGGTGAGGCCGGGGTAGTTGATGAACTGCTGGTAGACCATCGCCACCTTGCGGTCCTGCACGCGCTGGCCGGTGACATCCGCGCCTTCCCACAGGATGCGGCCCGAGCTGGGCTTGTCCAGCCCCGCCATCAGCCGCATCAGGCTGGTCTTGCCCGACAGGGTCGGCCCGAGCAGCACGTTCATCGTGCCGTTCTGCAAGGTCAGGTCGGTCGGATGGATGTGCACCCTGCCCCCGACCAGCCGCGACACGCCCTGAAGTTCCAGCGTCATTCCGTCCCCCTATTCCGCCGCCGGACGACTGGCCCGGGCAGCGTCCGCCCGGCCTGCGTCAGCCATGAAGCGGTCGAGTGTGTCGATCTGGTCCGCCGTCATCCGCAGCCCCAGCTTCGAGCGGCGCCAGACCACATCGGCGGCGGTCACGGCATATTCGCGCGCCATCAGCCAGCGGACCTCGGCTTCGGTCAGTGTAGCACCAAAATCGCGGCCCAGCGCCTCGGCGGTGCCGGCCTGGCCCAGGATCGTCATCGCCTCGGTTCCATAGGCGCGGACCAGCCGCCCCGCCCAGTAGGGTGACAGGAACGGATACTGCGCCGCCAGCCTGGCGGTCAGAGCGGGGACGCCATCCTGCGGGAAATCGCCCCCCGGAAGCGCCACGCGCGCGGTCCAGGCGGGTTTGGCCTGCGCAAAGAACGGCGTCAGCTTGGCCAGCGCCGATTCGGCCAGACGGCGGTAGGTGGTGATCTTTCCGCCAAAGACGTTCAAGAGCGGCGGGCCGTTTTCGTCCAGCTTCAGCACATAGTCGCGGGTGGCCGCCGTGGCCGATTTCGCGCCGTCATTGTACAGCGGACGCACGCCGGAATAGGTCCAGACCACATCGTCGCGGGTGACGGGTCTGGCGAAATACTGGCTGGCAAAGGCCAGAAGGTAGTCGCGCTCCTCATCGGTGCATTTGGCATCCTTGGGGGCGGACTGATGGTCCTTGTCGGTGGTGCCGATCAGGGTGAAGTCCTGCTCGTACGGGATCGCAAAGATGATCCGCCCGTCGGTGCCCTGAAAGAAGTAGCAGCGGTCGTGGTCAAACAGGCGCTTGGTCACGATATGGCTGCCGCGAACCAGCCGGACCCCTTCGGTCGAGTTGATGCGGGCGACGTTGCGGATCACATCCTCGACCCAGGGGCCGCCCGCGTTGACCAGCGCGCGGGCGCGGTGGTGGCCGGTACCGTGCGGGCCTTCGGTGGTGATGTGCCACAGATCGCCCTGCCGTTCGGCCTGGGTGACGCGGGTGCGGGTCATGATCTTCGCGCCGCGCTGTTCGGCGTCGCGGGCGTTCAGGACGACCAGGCGCGAATCCTCGACCCAGCAATCGGAATATTCAAAGGCCTTGTGAAACTTGGGCAGAAGCGGCTTGCCCGCAGGGTCGCGGATCAGGTCCAGCGTGCGGGTCGCGGGCAGGATTTTCCGGCCGCCCATCGTGTCATACATGTAAAGGCCCAGGCGGATCAGCCAGTCCGGGCGGCGGCCCCGCGCCCAGGGCATCACCCAGCGCAGCAGCCGCGACGTGGGCGTGTCGCTTTCGAATCGCATGTCGGGAGACAGCGGCAGCACAAAGCGCATCGGCCAGCTGATATGCGGCATCGCGACCAGCAGGGTTTCGCGTTCCTCCAGCGCCTCGCGCACCAGTCGGAACTCGAAATACTCCAGATAGCGCAGGCCGCCGTGGAACAGCTTGGTGGACGCCGACGACGTGCCCTGCGCCAAGTCGCCCTGTTCGGCCAACACCACCGACAGGCCCCGACCCGTGGCATCGCGTGCAATGCCGCAGCCGTTGATCCCGCCCCCGATGATGAACAGGTCGCTTGCGACCCTGGCCTGCACGTCTGTCACCTGGTGTCCTCCCCCGGGGCGCAAGCTGCGCTGATTGTCACGGAGTCGTCAACGACGTTTTTTCGTTTTCATGCGAAATCAGCAAAAGCGAACATTCTCGCAGGTTCGTTTGTGCAATTGCAGCGAGAATTTCTGCACCCGCACAGTAATGAAAGCCGGAAAAGTCCAAGAAATTCGCTGACAGAACACCGTTCGCGTGCCAGAAAGCCCGAACGCGGGGTGCGAAGGAAAACGAACGTGGCGCTGAACTTCCGGCAATCCGAAATCCTGGAGCTTGCCCGCGCGGATGGCCGCGTCATGGTCGAAGAGCTTGCTCAAAGGTTCGACGTGACACTGCAGACGATCCGGCGTGATCTGTCGGACCTGGCCGATGCCGGGCATCTGGACCGGGTGCATGGCGGGGCGATCCTGCGGACCGGGGTCGCGAACATCGGCTACGAGGCGCGGCGGCGGATGAACGAATCCGCCAAGGCCGCCATCGCCAAGGCCTGCGCGGCGGCGATCCCGGACAATTGCAGCCTGATCCTGAACCTTGGCACCACGACCGAAGCCGTCGCGCGTGAGCTTTTGGGCCACCGCAACATCACCGTCATCACCAACAACATGAACGTGGCCAACACCCTGGTCGCCAATCCCGGCTGCGAAATTGTCGTGGCGGGGGGCGCTTTGCGCCGGACGGACGGCGGGCTGGTGGGCGAGTTGACGACGCAGTTCTTCGAGCAGTTCAAGGTCGATTACGCGGTGATCGGCGTGTCGGCGCTGGACCGCGACGGCGACCTGCTGGACTTTGACCTGGCCGAAGTGCGGGTGTCCAAGGCCATCGTCCAGCAATCGCGCAAGGTCTATCTGGTGGCCGACCAGTCCAAGCTGGACCGGTCCGCCCCCGCGCGGCTGGCGTCGCTGTCCGAAATCACCACGCTGTTTACCGACCAGCCGCTGCCCGCCGACCTGATGCGGAAATGCGAGGCCTGGGGGACCGAAGTGCGGGTGGCCGGATAGCAGCCGTCAGGCGACGGCCTGCGCCCCGGTGATTTCCACCAGCGATCCGCACATGAAGGCCGCTTCGTCCGAGGCAAGGAAGGCGACCAGTGCCGCGACTTCCGCTGGCTGGCCGATCCGGCCAAAGGGGACCAGTCTGTCCAGATCGGCGATGGTGCGGCCGGACCGTTTGACGCCTGCCTCCAGCATCGGTGTGTGGATCTCGCCCGGGCAGACCGCATTCACCCGGATCTTCTGCGGGGCGTAATCGCGCGCAAGGTTCTGGGTGAAACTGGCGACGGCAGCCTTGGTCACGTTGTAGGCGATGTGATTGGGGGCCGGGTAAAGCCCCCATTGCGAGGCGGTGTTGACGATGACCCCGCCCCCCGCCGCGATCATCGACGGCAGGGCCGCCTGGCACAGGTGGAACATGGCGTCGAGGTTGACGGCAAAGGACAGGTCCCAGTCTTCGGCTGTCAGGGACAGCAACGGCCCGCGCCGGTTGATGCCCGCGTTGTTGCACAACACGTCGATGCGGCCTTCGTTGGCCAGCACGTCGGCGATGACGGCCTTGCAGCCCGCGGCCCCGGAGATGTCGCTGGCAAACTCCCGCGCGCGACCGCCGGTGGCGCGGATCGCTGCTGCCGTCGCCTTTGCCCCTTCGGCGTTCAGATCTGTGGCCACCACCTGTGCGCCCTCGCTGGAAAAGCGCTGCGCGATTGCGGTGCCGATCCCGCCCGCCGCCCCGGTAACAATCACGACCTTGTCCTGAAAGCGCATGCTGTTCCCCCTAACGCAGATAGCTGCCGCCGTTCACGTCCAGCACCGCGCCGTTCAGCGAGGCCTGGGTGGGGCGGAAGGTGAAGGCGACAAGCTCGCCGATTTCTTGCGGCGCGGCCATGCGTCCGATCGGAATGCCGGCCAGCGCGGCAGCTTCGCCATGCTGGGCGATAAAGGCCTCAGCCATGTCGGTGCGGACCCAGCCCGGGGCCAGGGCGACGGCGGTGATGCCTTCGTGGCCGTGGCTGAGGGCCACCGATTTGGTCAGGTTGATCAGCGCCGCCTTGGACGCGCCATAGGCCATGGCGTTTGAGGCATAGCCACGCTGCCCGGCGCGGCTGGCCATGTTGACGATCCGCCCGCCGCCATGCTGGCGAAAGTGCAGGATCGCCGCGCGGGTCAAGTCGGCGGCGGACAGGAGGTTGACGCGCAGCTCGCGGTCCCAGACCGCTTGCCAGTCGGGCAAGGGGGCATCGACGGCGACTTCGCTGCGGATGCCCGCGTTGTTCACCAGGCCGGTGATCCGGCCTTCGGCGGCGACGGCGGCGTGCCAAAGGGCGGTGGCCCCGTCAGGTGTGGCCAGGTCGGCGGCCAGGCAGGTGCCCTGCCCGTTCAGGTCGGCCAGCAGCGCGTCGGCAGCGGCGCGGTTCTGGCTGTAGTGGATCATCACCCGCGCCCCGTCAGCCGCCAGACAGCGGCAGATCGCCTGGCCGATGGCCCCGGTTGCTCCGGTCACAAGGATGGTCTGGCCGGTCAGCAGCAACCGCCCTCCGATCCACCCCAAGTGTCGGAAAGGGTGAAGCCCAGCGGGAAGGGGTCGGTCGGGTCCAGCCCGATCTGGCTGATCCCGTAGATCCAGGCCTGCCCCGACACCCGGTTGCGCGTGGCGCGATAGGGGCCGACCGTGGTTTCCGCGACGAACTCGGTCACGAACGCGCCCCCGATGATCGAGCGCGAGATGACCTTGTCACCCGGTCTGACCTGCCCCCGTGCATGCCGCGCCGCCATGTTCGAGTTCGACCCGGTCCCGCAGGGCGACCGATCCGCCCGACCGGGCCGCAGGGTGGTGCAGGTCCGCACGGCACCGTCGGGATCAGTGCTGCGAAACATCACATAAGCCAGCCCGCTGAGGGCCGGGATGGTCGGGTGCAGCGCGGGCTCTACCCCGGCGATACGGTTGCGCAGGTCCACCCCGGTCGTCGCCAGTTGGCGGGCGTTTTCGGGCGCGATGGTCAGGCCGATCTGCGCCACGTCGACCAGCGCATAGAACACCCCGCCAAAGCACAGGTCATAGCGGACCGGCCCCCATTCCGCCGTGTCGATCACCGCATCCAGTCCGGCGACAAAGGCAGGCGGCATGTCCAGCGCGACATTGACGACCTTGCCGCCGTCACAGGTGGCGGTGGCCGTCACCAGCCCGGCAGCCGTGTCGAAGGTGACCGTGCTGACCGGCTCGACCATCGGGATCATGCCGGTCTCCAGCAGGGCCGTTGTCGCGCACATGGCGTTCGATCCCGACATCGCATGGGCCTGATCCGGTTGCAGCACGATCAGGCCCACATCAGCGCGGGGGTCGCAGGCCGGAAGCAAAAGGCAGAACGACCCCGCCGGACCGGACCGAGGTTCCGAACACAGCCAGCGGCGCAGACTGTCATCGACCGTGTTCAGGTGGTGCAGCTTGTCGGCCATGGTCGCACCCGGGATGGTCAGCACGCCCCCGGTGATCACGCGGCCGATTTCGCCCGCACAATGGACATCGACGGTCTGGATGGTCCGGCTCCAGCGCATGACAGGTCCCCTAGAATCGGTTGATGCGGTAGGGGTGCAGATCAAGCGCTGGCCTCGCGCCGGTGATCAGGTCCCCCATCAGGCGGGCGGTGGTGGCGGCGTAGGTCAGGCCAAGATGCCCGTGGCCGGTGGCGTAGAACAGGCCCTTTGTGCGCGCACTGGCCGACAGGATCGGCACGGTGTCGGGCAGCGCCGGGCGGTGGCCCATCCATTCGATTGCGTCCTCGCAGCGCAGGTTGGGCAGCGCTTCGCGCGCGCGTTTCACCGTGATCTTTGCGCGGCGATAGTCGGGGGCCGCGTCCAGACCCGCCATTTCCACCGTGCCGCCGACCCGGATGCCGCCCGCCGTCGGCGTGACCATGAAGGCCTTTGCGGGCCAGATGATCGAATGCTTCATCGTGATGCCGGGGGCCATGATCTGCGTGTGGTAGCCGCGTTCGGTTTCCAGCGGGATCGGCTCGCCCAGCATGCCAGCCAGCCGGGCCGAGAACGCCCCGGCACAAATCACCACCTCGTCGGCGGGGATCGTGCGGCCCCCCATTAGCACCACGTCGCGCATGGCGTCCGACCGGGTGAAGCCCACGACATCGCCCTGTTCGACCCGTCCCCCCAGCGCGATGAACCTTTCGGCCAGCGCCAGCACCAGCGTGTAGGGGTCCTTCATCGACCGGTTCTGCGGAAAGCGGACCGCCAGGCCGATGCTGTCGGACAGCTCCGGCTCCAGCGCCTTGATCGCCTGGCGCCCGATCACCTCATGCGGGAAACCGAAGCGTTCCAGGATCTCGATATGGTCGCGGTCGGCTTTGAATTCCGCCTCGTCGGCGTAAAGCGACAGGCAGCCTTCGTCGCTGATCTGGTCCTGCAGGCCGGTTTCGCGCAGAAGGGCCAGCGTGTCATCCAGCGCCCGGGCACACAGGGCGGCCCCCTGCGCCTCCAACGCCCGCAATTTCGATGGGCGGCTGGCGGCGATGAACCGCAGGAACCAGGGGACCAGCCTTGGCATGTAGGACGGCCGCACCCGGACCGGGCCTTCGGGGTCCAGCATCCAGCCCGGGATCTGCTTCCAGACCGAGTGGCGCGAGGCGGGCATGAACTCGGTCACGGCAATGCTGGCCATGTTGCCGAAGGACGCGCCCCTGCCCGGGGTGTCGCGGTCCACCAGAACGACCTGACGGCCCCGCCGTTGCAGGTCATGCGCGATGGCCGTGCCGATGATGCCTGCCCCGATGACAACCGTCGCCATGGCTATGTCCAGTCGATCACGACCTGCATCGCCGCCGCAAACTCGGCCTTTTCGGCATCGGTCAGCGGGCCAAAGGGCATCCGGCAGTCGCCCACCGGGGTGCCCTGCAGCGCGCAGCCATACTTCAGCTTCTGCACGAACTTGCCCGATTCCAGCACGTTCATTGCGGGCCAGATCGCCTGCATGATCGCCTTTGCCCGGGCCTGGTCGCCCTTGCGGAACGCCGCGTCCATCTCGCAGACCGGCTTGGCCATGCAGTTGGCCGGGCCGCAGATCCAGCTGTCGGCGCCCCAGTGCATGAAATCCCAGGCGATGTCGTCGGACCCCGACACCAGCTGAATCCGCCCCGCATAGCGCGTCGAAATCCCGATGGCGCGTTGCAGCACGCCGCTGGATTCCTTGATCCCGATCACATGCGGATTGTCGGCCAAGGCATCCAGCGCCTCATACTCGATCTCGACCCCGTCCTTGCCGGGGTAGGAGTAAAGCACGACATCCATCCCGGTCGCGTCGATCACCGCGTTGAAATGGCGGATGATTTCGGCCTGCGTCGGCTTGGTGTAGAACGGCACGGCCAACAGGACGGCGTGATAGCCCATCGCCTTGGCCCGCAGCGTGTTCGCGATCACCCCGGCGGTCGAGGGCGCGTTGGTCCCGGCAATCAGCGTCTCGCCCGGCGTGGCGAAGTCCTTGACGAACTGCAGCACGCTGTCGCGTTCGGCGTCGGACATCAGGTTGTATTCGCCCGAAGACCCGCACGGCACCCAGCCCGACACCCCCGCCGCGCGCAGGGCGCGAAGGTGCGCGCCGAACGCGGCAAAGTCGATCGCGCCCGCCGCATCAAACGGGGTGACAAGCGCGGGCATGACGCCGGAAAGTTTACGCATGGGGAAGACTCCTGCCGCTGAGGGGGGCGATCTGCCGCGTATCATGGCGACATGATGACGACACGTCAAATCAAATGTGGACCGTGTCGACATGATCCGCCGGGCGGTTTATGCTGGGATCGCAGGCTTCAGGAGTGGCGGCATGACCGACGAGGTGGAACCGAAGCGGGTCAAGGGATCGGGCGTGAAGTTCGCCTATGAAACGCTGCGCGACGAGATTCTGGCGCTGGACCTTGCCCCCGGGGCGGTGCTGGACGAAACCTCGATCGCCGAGCGGTTCGGGATGTCGCGTTCCCCCGTGCGCGAGGCGCTGATCAGGCTGGCGGGCGACGATCTGGTGGTGACCTTGTCGAACCGGTCAACCGTGGTCGCGCCCATCGACGTGCAAAGCTTTCCCAAATACGTCGAGGCGCTGGACATCGCGCAGCGGATGAACACCCGGCTGGCCGCCGAATTGCGCAGCGATCTGGACCTGAAAGCCATCGCCAAGCGGCAGCGGGACTTCGTGGCCGCGGTGACCAAGGGCGAGCATCTGGCCATGTCCGAGGCGAACATGGCGTTTCACATGGCCATCGCCCACGCCGGACGGAACCCCTACCTTGCCGCGTTCTACGAGCGGCTGTTGAACCAGGGCCGCCGGATGCTGCACCTGCATTTCACCTATCTGGAGCAGGGCCACGAAGGTGTCCTGCTGACCGACGAACATGACGCGATGCTGGCCGCGATCCGCGACCGCGACGTGGCGCGAGCCGATGCGCTGGCCCATGCCCACACCCGGCAATTCCGCGACAACTTTCTGCAGTACATGACGCAGAACTATCTGATGGACGCCTCGCTGGTGGCATTGGGGCCGGCGGCCTAGCGGTTTCGGCCCCGTCTGCACGGGGTCTGCACAAGCCGTGCGCGCCATCTGCGGGCGCGGGATGCGACTCCCTTTCGGCAGCTTGCAGCCGGAAGGGGCGGAACCGATGACAGAATGGATGATCCGGGGGGTGCCCCGGGGATTGGCGACGGACCTGTGGTGGATGGAGAGCGCCAGCCCTCCGGGGTCGGATCGCCCGCTGGCTGGCGACCTGGTCCACGGCCGCGACGGACGGGGCGCGCGGACCCTGGCGCTGGTCGCCCTGGTCGCGCTGGCGGACCTGTTGTTCTACGGCCATGCCCCCGGCCTGTCGCTGGTGATCTATGCGGCGGCGGTGCTGGGGGTGGCGATGATCCTGGCTCCGGGGTGCGACCGGCCGGGCCCTGGCCTGCTGCTGGCCGTCGCCGCGCTGCCGGTGGTCGAGCATGTGCAGGCGCTGTCGTTGGGGTTTCTGGCCCTGGGCCTTCTGGTCAGCCTGTTGTGGACGACCGGGGGGACAGTGCGGCTGACCCCGCGCCTGCTGCAGTTGCTGGGCGACCTTCCCCTGCGCGGGGTGATCGACGGGCTCGGTCTGGGCCGCGAGGTTGTCCAGAGCGGGCGGGTGGGCCAGCATCGCCGCCACCTGCGGTCCTGGGCGTTTCCGGCCGGTGGGGCGCTGGTGCTGGGCGGGCTGCTGATTCAGGCGAACCCGGTGCTGGATCAGGCCCTGGCGCGGCTGTTCAGCTTCGAGAGCGATGGCACAGGCTTTGGTCGGCTGGCGTTCTGGACCGGGGCTGCGCTGCTGACCTGGCCGCTGATCGCGCCGCAGCGTCCGCGCGCGGCGGGGCCTGCCCGTGCCCTGCCGACCCTGCCCGGCCCGAACGCGCTGTCCGTCGCGCGGGGGCTGGTGCTGTTCAACCTTATCCTGGGCGTCCAGACGGTGATGGACATGGTCTACCTGTGGGGCGGGGCCGCCCTGCCCGAGGGGATGACGGCGGCAGAATACGCGCATCGCGGGGCCTATCCCTTGCTGGTGACCGCCCTGCTGGCGGGCGGCTTTGCGCTGGCCGCCCGGCCCTTTGCGGCCGAGGATCGGCGGCTGCGGATGCTTTTGCTGCTGTGGCTGGCGCAGAACGTGGCGCTGACCATCTCGGCCCTGTTGCGGCTGGAGTTGTATGTCGAGGCGTTCGGGCTGACCTATCTGCGGCTGCATTCGGCGATCTGGATGGGGCTGGTCGCGGCGGGGCTGGGGCTGACTGGCTGGCAGGTCTGGCGCGGGTTGCCGAACGGCTGGCTGCTGCTGAGGACGGTGGGTTTGGGGGTTGGCGTGCTTTACGCCGCCTGTTTCGTGAACTTCGCGGCGATCATTGCGGCGGAGAACCTGAAGCGGCCGACCTATGACGCGGGCTATGTCTGCAGCCTCGGTCCGACGGCGATGGGGGCGATCCAAGCCTCGGGGCGTGACGTGGTGGTGCAATTTCCTGATGGCGTAGGTTCGGTGTGGTGCGCCCTCTCTCCACCCCAGATCGACGGCTGGCGCGATTGGGGCTTTCGCGACTGGCGGGTGCGTCGTTATCTGGATGCGGTGGCGGAGGGCGTGCATGAAGATCCTCGTGGTGGATGACGACCCGAACCTGCGCGGGCTGGTGGGCCTGGCGCTGGAGCGCGCGGGGTTCACGGTGGTGACGGCGGCTGACGGGCAAGTCGCCCTGATGCAGGCCGCGCGGGAGGCGCCCGACCTGATCATCCTGGACCAGGGCCTGCCCGAGGTTGACGGGCTGGAAGTCTGCCGCCGGATCCGGGCGCGGTCCGAGGTGCCGATCATCTTTCTGACCGCCCGGGATGACGAGTTGGACCGGATCATCGGGCTGGAACTGGGCGCGGACGACTATGTGACCAAGCCGTTTTCCCCGCGTGAGCTGGTGGCGCGCGTCAAGGCAATCCTGAAGCGGATCAATGGCTTGACCGGTACGGCCCTGCGCCACGGTGTGCTGGTGCTGGACGCGGGACGACATTCATGCGCGGTTGGCGAGACCAAGGTTGCGCTGACCGCGACCGAGATGGCAATCCTGCGCGCGCTGATGCTGGTGCCGGAGCGGGTGACGGGACGGGTGCAGCTGGTGGACGCGGTCTGGGGGGCGGGCAGCCCGGTGTCGGACCGGACGCTGGACAGCCACTTGCGCAACCTGCGCGCCAAGCTGGCGACGGCGGGATGTGAGGACGCGATCGAGACCTTGCACGGCGTAGGCCTGCGGATGGGCGCATGCCAGGGATAGTCCGGAAATGGCGGCCCTCGCTGGGACAGGTGATCGGCGGGGCGCTGCTGGGCACGCTGGGGATGTCGTTTGTCGGCCTTGTCGTGCTGCGGATTGTGGGTCCGGTCATCGGCTACCGCTGGGGCGTGGCATTGGTCGGGGCGGCGATCCTTTTGGCGACGCTGATGCTGCTGTGGCTGCTGATGCGGCTTTTGTTGCGACCGATCAAGGACTTGGCCGACCGGGCCGGCACTCTGCGCCGCGATCCCATGGCGCGGGCAGGGCCCCTGCCGCATTACGGCACCCGCGAACTGGGCGACCTTGGCGACAGCGTGCTGGCGATGGCCAGTCGGTTGCAGGCGCGCGAGGCGACGATCCGCAGCTTTACCGACCATGTGACGCATGAGATGAAAACACCGCTATCCACCCTGCGCGCGGCGGCGGAATTGCTGGAAGATCAAGGGCTTGACGATACCACTCGCAAGCTGGTCGCGACGATGGCCGGGGCAGCGACGCAGATGGAGCGGCAGTTGCAGGCCCTGCGACAGGCGGCAGCAGCGCGAGAGCCGGGACACCACGGGATGTGTCACCTGGCTGACGTTCTGCCAGATCTGGTGGCGGCGCATCCGGGATTAAGGATCGTGGCGACAGGGGAAACGCAGGCCTTGCCGCTGGACGCCAAAGGCCTGGGGATCGTGCTGCAACAGCTGCTGTCCAACGCCAAGGAAGCCGGGGCAAGCGATGTGCGGCTGGAAGTTTCACAAGGAATTCTGCGCGTTACCGACAACGGGCGCGGCATTTCGGACGGCAACCGCGCCCATGTGTTCGACCCCTTTTTCACCACTCGCCGCGAGACGGGCGGCACCGGGATGGGCCTGACGATTGCCGCCAACCTTTTGGCCGCACATGGGGCGGAAATCCGGGTCTTGCCAGAGAAAACCGGCGCGGCATTCGAGATCGGGTTCGGCCCCGTCTGACCGCCTTTCCGGCGTCTTCCTGTCGTCTTGCCTGCGTCTTCCTTCCGTCTCTACGCGCGCTGGGGTCAGAGGGCGTTAAGGACCTGACCGAAAGGGCTTAGAACCCCTCGGCCAGGGCCTTGGGGTCCAGGATGTCGATCCGCTGGCGGGCGGTGCGGATTGCGCCTTTGCGGACGAGGCCGCCCATGGCGCGGCTGACCATCTCGCGGTTAGAGCCGATCGTGGCGGCGATGTCGGCGTGGGTGGGGGCATCGTCGATCTGGCCGCCCGCGCGCAGTTGGCCACGCTCGACCGCGAGGCCGAGGAGGTAGGAGGCGACGCGCTGTTCGACGCTGTAGGTGGTCAGTTCCAGATTGCGGGCGGTGAGGCTGCGGATGCGGGCGACAAGGTCGCGGGTGATGCGCCAGCGCAGGGCGGGCACCCGGTCGAACAGCTGGCGGAAGGTGGCGGCGGGGATCGCCAGCACGGTCGCGTCGCTGCGGGCAACCACGGCAAGCGAGCGGTCGCCGTCGTCCAGGGCGGAAAGCTCGCCGAAATAGGCGCCGGGGGCGAAGCGGGAGAAGATGATCTCGCGTCCGTCGGGGGTCCAGTACAGCGCAAGAAGCGTGCCGGAGAGCAGGAAATGAACGTCGCGGCCGGGGTCCTGCTGATTGAACAGGATCTCCCACGCGGCAAGGGGGCGGGTGGTGCAGGGCACGGGCAGGCCGGTGAAGTCCGGGGCGGAAAGCCCGGCAAAAAGCGGCAGTTCATGGGCCAGAAGCGTGTCGATGGTCATTCGGCGGCCAAGCGTGCCCGGGCCTGGGCAAGTTCGGGAAGGGTGGCGTCGGTGGGAAAAAGTGCCAGCGTCGCGGCAAGGTCGGGCATGGGGCCGCCTGCGGTGATCTGGTCCAGTTGCGCCCGGATAAGCCAGAGCGCAGCACCCTGGCGGGTCGCCACCTTGACCGACTGGGCCAGGGCGCTGTCGGATTCCGCCTTGCGGTTGGTCAGGCGGCAGTTGCGGGCGTGCAGGCGCAGGATCTCGGCGTACCAGCACTGAAGGCCGCTGGCCCGCGCCTCGGCCTCGGCGCGGGACGAGGTGGCGAAGGCCTGGTCATGCTGCCCGGCATCGGCCAGGCGCGAGGACTGGACGGCGGCAAAGTAGGGCACGCCGACATTGACCCCGATGGCACGCTGGGTGTCGACAAGCTGGCCAAAGGCGGCAAGGCCTTCGGGCGTTGCGGACAGGGTCGGATCGACGATGAAGGCCCAGGTCCGCCCGGTGATCTGCCAGAAGACCGCGCCCTGCGCTTCGGCCACCGCGATGCCGCGCTGCAAGCGGTCAAGGGCCGCGGCGTGTTCACCGGCGTAGAACAGCGGCACCGCGCCCCAGACCTGCGCATAGGGCTGCATCGCGGGGATGCCAAGCGCGGCCTGGTGCGCGTCGGTTTCGGCGACAAGGTCGGGCACGCGGTCGACCTGACCGCAGATCGCACGGGCGGGGGTTTCGAACATCTGCGCGGCCGAGAACAGCTCCATCCCGTAGCGGGCGATCATCGGGGCGTGACGCTCGACCCGGTACAAGGGCCGGATGGCGGCGATGCAGTCGAACTGGGTGGCGAAGTTGCCCTGGTAAAAGCTGGCGCAGTTGCGCACGGTCAGCGCCGCAAGGCGGGTTTCCAGGCCTTCGTCGGTGTCCGGCGCGGCCCTGGCCATGTCTTCCAGCATGACGCAAAAGCGGTTCGCCTTGGGATCATCGCCCGCGATGATGGCGTGGGAGAAGCTGCCGAACAGGGCCGGGGCGGTGCTGGGGGCCAGTTTCGGCTGCGCCGAGGAAAGGTCGAGCACGGCATCGAACGCGCGGCGCACGGGTTCGGCGGTAAAGCCCTGCACCTGCATCAGGATCGAGCCGATGGCGGTGTGGCAGGCGATTTCCAGTTCGGGGCGCTGGTCGGCCTCGACTTCGGCGCACAGGGCAAGGGCGGCGCGGGCCAGCGCCTCGGCATCGGCGAAGGCGCCTTGCATCAGCAGGAACTGGCTGGAGCCGAGGTAGCTTTGGATCGCGGGCAGGATCTGGCGGGCCTTGTGCTGGTGCCCGGCCAGAAGCCCCGGCTCGCGCTGCATGATCTGCGGAAAGCGCGACAGCAAAAGGTCGGCAATGCGGGCGTGCAAAGCCTCACGCGTGCGGCGGAGCATGGACTGGTAGGCGGCCTGCGCCAGAAGGGCGTGGGCGAATTCAAAGCTGCGGTTCGGGCGGGTGACAAGGACGCCCGCGCGCACGGCGGCACGCAGGTGCGGCAAGGGGTCGGCGTCGTCGGGGTCCAGCGCGCGCAGAAGGTCGATCTCGAAGCTGCGGCCAAGGGCGGCGGCGCGTTGCAGGATCGGCTTGGCCTCACCGGTCGAATCGATCCGTTCGCCCAGAAGGTCCATCAGCGTGGCGGGCAGGCCCGCGTCGGCCCCGGCCCCGCGCCGGGCGAGCTGGTGCAGGAACAGGGGCACGCCCCCGGCGCGGTCCAGCACGCGGCGGCGGGTCTGGGGATCGACCGGGCCTTGCGACAGGCGGTCAAGAAGGACCTGCGCGTCTTCGTCCGGCAGGGGGCCAAGGCCCAGCGTCCGCAACGCCGGGTGGGCCAGATGGGTGCCAAGCTTGGCATCCTCGCGGCTGGTCAGGATGATGCGAAAGCCCTGGGCCTGCGACAGGGCGAAGATGTGGGTCAGGACGCCGAAGCTGGCGACGTCGAACCAGTGCAGGTCCTCGAACAACAGAAGGCCGCGCATCTGGCGCGCCAGGATCGCCTTGGCGATAGCGCCTTCGATCAGCGGCTTCAGCGCCAGACTGGACAAGGACAGCAGGAGCGTCTGGCCCTGTGGCAGACCCAGGATCAGCGCAAGCGCCTGCTGGTCGGGCAGGGTCAAGTCGGGGAAGCCTGCGGCCAGGCTGTCCCAGGTCGGGTTGCGGTGCTGGAGCTGGTCCAGAAGCCAGTCGCGGAACGGCTGATAGCTGGAGCCCTTGCCGATGGCGTCGCCGTGAAACACCGACTTCGCGGTGAACTGGCTGGCCAGATGCGACACGAAGGCGGTCTTGCCGACCCCGGCCTGCCCCACAATCATAAGCGGGCCGTCGGCGGCAAAGACCTTGGCCATTTCGCGGGCGCGGCCGACAAAGGTTTCGGGCTGGTCGATGCCCCCGGCGGGCAGGCGGCCGGTGACGACATGCAGGGTCTGCGGGTCGGCAAATCCCTTCAGCGCGGTGTCGGGCAGGGCCCGCGTCTCGAACCGGCCGCGC
>JAKQLM010000532.1 GCA_029567145.1 Pseudomonadota bacterium | reverse complement strand
TGAGGCGGCGGGGATCGCCTCTGCCGCCCTGGCCCTGCCTGCGGGCGAGGCGACGAAGGGCTGGCAGAACCTTGCACGCTGCACCGAATGGCTGCTGGAGCAGAAGGTCGAACGCCGCGACGTGGTGCTGGCCCTGGGCGGCGGGGTGATCGGCGATCTGGTCGGATTTTCCGCCGCGATCCTGCGGCGCGGTGTGCGTTTCGTGCAACTGCCAACCACCCTTCTGGCGCAGGTCGACAGCTCGGTCGGCGGCAAGACCGGCATCAACACGGCGCAGGGCAAGAACCTGGTCGGCTCGTTCCATCAGCCCAGCCTGGTGCTGGCCGATATCGGTGTGCTGGAAAGCCTGCCAGTGCGCGACCTTTTGTCGGGCTATGGCGAGGTGGTGAAATACGGGCTTCTGGGCGACGCTGCGTTCTTCGACTGGTTGGAGACGAACGGCCCGGCGCTCAAGGCGGGGGACACCGCCGCGCGGCTGCGGGCGGTGACACGGTCGGTCGAGATGAAGGCCGGGATCGTCAGCCGCGACGAGACCGAGGAAGGCGAACGCGCGCTTTTGAACCTGGGCCACACCTTCTGTCATGCTCTGGAAAAGGCCACGGGCTATTCTGACCGGCTCTTGCACGGCGAGGGTGTCGCCATCGGCTGCGCGCTGGCGTTCGAACTGTCGTCGCGGCTGGGCCTGTGTTCGCAGGAAGAACCCAGCCGGGTCCGTGCACATCTGGCCGCTATGGGAATGAAGGTCGACATCGCAGACATCCCGGGTGATCTGCCGAGGGCTGACGCGCTGACCGCGCTGATGGGACAGGACAAGAAAGTGGTCGATGGCCAGTTGCGCTTCATCCTGGCGCGGGGGATCGGTCAGGCCTTTGTGGCCGACGCCGTCCCGCCCGACGCGGTGCGCGCCGTGCTGACGGATGCGCTGGCCGGTCGGTGATCTGGGGTCAGAACAACAGCTTGTAGACGTTGCCGTTGGTATCGGTCGCCTGGCCCGTGCCGCTTGCGGTGCCTGATCCGATCACGAACGTG
>JAKQLM010000508.1 GCA_029567145.1 Pseudomonadota bacterium | reverse complement strand
GCAATCGCCATCGGGCGGAGGGGGGTCAGCTGGTGGTGCCCAGCACCTGCATCAGTTCTCCCGATTCGTACATCTCCATCATGATGTCCGAGCCACCGATGAATTCGCCCTTGACATAGAGTTGGGGGATCGTGGGCCAGTTGCTGTACTCCTTGATGCCCTGGCGGATGGCGTCGTCGTCGAGCACGTTCACGGTCGTGACCGATTTCGGGTCGACGCCGCAGGCCTTGAGGATCTGGATCGCGCGGCCGGAAAAGCCGCACATCGGGAAACTGGCGCTGCCTTTCATGAACAGGACCACGTCGCTGGATTTCACCAGGCTGTCAATGCGTTGTTGGGTGTCGCTCATCTCGTCGCTCCTGTGAATGCAATCGGGCGATTTTCGCATCATGTGGCCCCCGCTGCCCCGGCCGCCTCGTCTTGAACCCGCCGGCCGAGGGGTCTCCGACAAAGCAGGCCGGGTGCGGGCCCAAGAAGTCCTGAATAGATAGCGGGCTGCGGCCATTTGACGCTGGGCGGCAGGGCGTTTGTCTCCGAATCAGGTGCGCCACGGGAGGGGCGTCGCCAGCCTGGTCCTTCATCACGCAGCGGCAGAGGTGCCGGGGGGCCATTGCCCGCCGCTGCAGCGCTCGATTCCGGCGAGGTCGCGCCGGCTTTGGACCTTTTCGAAGCCCGCACGGCCCAGCAGCTTACGCACCGAAGCAGCCTGATCCCAGGCATGCTCCAGCAGCAACCAACCGCCGGGATTCAGGTGATCCGGCGCCTGCTGAAGGATCCGGCGGATGTCGTCCAGGCCGTCCGGTCCGCTGACCAGGGCCTGGAGCGGCTCGTGGGTCAGGGCGGCGAGATGGGGGTCGCCTGCCGCGACGTAAGGCGGATTCGAGGCAATCACATCGAAGCGGCCGCTCGCACTTTGGAGCCAAGAACTCTGCAGGAAATGCACCGCCAGTCCCAGGCGCTCGGCATTGGCTGAGGCCACAGCCAGAGCGTCGGCACTGACGTCGACGGCCATGACCTCAGCTTCCCGGCGGGCGTGTTTCACAGCCAGCGCTATGGCGCCGCTGCCAGTGCCAAGGTCGATGACCCGTCGGTGGGGTTGCGCGCCTGCAGGCGCCGGAGCCGACGCCTGCAAGTCGAGCGCATCGATCGCCCATTGCACGAGGGTCTCGGTGTCGGGCCGCGGGTCCAGTACCCGCCTGTCCACCTGCAAAGACAGTCCGTGGAACTCCTTCACACCGGTCAGGTAGGCCAGCGGTTCGCCGGCCTGCCGGCGCTGGACCAGCGTGGTGAAGCGCCGGGCGGTCGCGCCGTCCAGCGGGTCGGTGTCGTGGGTCAGCAGCCAGGCACGGTCGTGGGGGGGGCGGTCCAGGGCGAGCAACAGGAGCATCTGCGCGTCCAGACGCGCCAGCCCGCCGGTCTGGGCGTTCGCCAACGCTTGGGCAAGAGTGGCTGGAGGATGGGTCGTCATGGCGGGGTTGTCAGGAGCCCATCGGTGAAGGCGGCCGACGCGGCAGATTGCAGTAGATGGGCGACATATGCTTCCATTAACATAGCAAATTACGACCGCCTGGCGATGGGTCGCTGTTGTTTGGACTCAGATTACCGGGTCCATGCGGGCTCAGCCGCCCGCGCCGACCTCAAGTTCCGCCAGCTGCTCGGCCTCGCGCTCGGCGCGCAGCGCCGTCACGACTTCGCCGAGATCGCCATCCATGATGAACTGGAGCTTGTACAGGGTCAGATTGATCCGGTGGTCGGTCAGGCGCCCCTGCGGAAAGTTGTAGGTGCGGATGCGGTCGCTGCGGTCGCCGCTGCCGATCAGGCCCTTGCGCTCGGCAGCGTCCTTGGCAGCGCGCTCGGAGCGGTCTTTTTCCTGGATGCGCGCGGTCAGCACCCGCAAGGCCTGGGCCTTG
>JAKQLM010000497.1 GCA_029567145.1 Pseudomonadota bacterium | reverse complement strand
CAAGGCCCTGGACTTCTGCGGCGGGGTCAAGCCCTATGTACTGCGCGGCACCGACAACCACCGGGGCGTCACCACCCGTCTGCGCTACGCCCCTTCAACCCGTTTCTTCCTGGAAGACCGGGCCAGCAGCCGCCCCTGGCTCACCCCGCTGCCCTTTCCGGTGCAGGTGCTCGAAAAGGTGGAGACCATCGACCACATCAGTGGCAACAAGCACGTCAGCACCTACCGCTACCACCATGGCTATTACGACGGCCGGGAGCGCGCATTCATGGGCTTCGGGCGGGTCGATCAGTTCGACACCGAAACCTTTGCAGACTTTGCCCGGCCCGATCTGCACGGCGACGACAGCCCCTTCGACAACGCCAGCCCGGCCCACCACATGCCGCCGGTGGAGACCCGCACCTGGTATCACACCGGGGTGTACTTCGACGGCCTGGGTGCCCGACGCCTGGACTACCGGGATCTGGCCCAGCGCTTCCGGCAGGAGTTCTATGCCCTCGACGCCCGGGCGACGCCCCTGCCCCCCCACATCGTGGAGACCGGTGACGCGCCGGCGGAAGCCTACCGCGCCCTGCGCGGCGCCCCGCTGCGCAGCGAGATCTATGCCCATGACGGCAGCGAGCGGGCGATACATCCCTACCAGGTCAGCGAAACCCGTCACCGCGTCACGCCACTACAGCCCCGGGGCGGCAATGCCCATGCCGTCTTCCTGGTCGATCAGGCCGAAGGGCTCAGTTACAGCTACGAGCGCGACCCGGCCGATCCGCGCATCACTCACACCCTCACCCTGGCGCGGGATGCCTATGGCAACCCCCTGCGGACCCTCAGCATAGGCTACGGGCGGCGCCAGCCCGATGACGATCTGCCCACCCCGGCGGACCGGGAACAGCAGACGAAGACCCACATCACTTACGCCGAGACCCGCTACACCAACGCCATCGATAACCCGCTTACCCATCCCGACAGCCACCGCCTGCCCCTGCCCTGCGAGACGC
>JAKQLM010000488.1 GCA_029567145.1 Pseudomonadota bacterium | reverse complement strand
AGTCCGAGACCCGCCAAGGGCGCGGTTCTGCGTCTCCCACATGGTGTTTTCGCGGGCCAGTCGGTCGGAATAGAGCGGGTAGTCCTGTGCCATGGCCGAAGCTTCTGCCGTGCGCTTTGGGCTTTGCAGCGGCTTGGCCCGGTTGGACGTCGGGGATGTGATCTTTTCCAACTGCCCAAGCATCGTATCGCCGTAGCCCGTCCGCGCCGCGCCTTGCTGTGGTGAAGTCATGCTCTGGAACCGGGGCACGTTGTCAGCCGCCCGACCACGGTTCGCCATCATCGCGCCTTCATCCACCGCGTCGATCACCTTTGACGCTTCGCGGAAACCGTCATTTGCGGTGCGATACATGTCACTGGAGCCTTCAAGCGCCGTGTCCAGTTCATCGGCAAGCTTGCCAAGTTCCCGCGCTTCGTTGTTGCGCCCCGCCCGCACCGCCGCGCCAATGTCGTCCTGAATGGCCTGTTTGACACCAAGCACGCGGTCAAAGTCGGACAGTTCCGCGCCCGTCACGCCCTTGCCAAGCCCGGCCCCATCCCCGGCTAGGCGGGACCGATAGCCCAGAAGCTTGCTGTCGATGCTGTCGCCAGTGATCCCGCTGCCAGACATGCCCTTTGTGCGCGCGTCGATAACGCCCAAAGCCCCGCGAATGTCCACCGGGGCGGCATTGCCCCGTGCAGCATCATATGCCGTGTCAGCTGCCGCTTTCCGGCCCGCCACGAGGCCTTCGCGTGTCTTCGCCGCCGTGGTGCCGCCAACGTCAAAGGCGTCCTCTACGAAGGCCCCAACGCGCTCCGGCTGGGCTGCCTGCCGTGATGCAAGGAAGTCCGCGATTTCCGCCCCAGGATCACCGCCAGCGCGGGCAATCCCGGACGCCTGCCGCTGCCCCGGAGCCCCCAACGCGTCCATCAGACGATACTCGGGCTGTCCTGCCGCCTTTGCCGCCGCAATCGCCGCGTCGATCTCTTGCGGGGTCTTCTTGCTGGCCTGCAGGGCGTCCGCAATCGCGCGATTGGTTTTCCCGACATTGGCCCGGTTGAAAACCATGTCAAAACCGCCCTTGAGCGGGTCCAAGACGGCGTTCTTGAGAGCGCCAGCCGCCCCGACCACCGCAGGGGCAGCAACGCCCGCCGCGCCGCCGACCAGCATGCCCTTGATCG
>JAKQLM010000483.1 GCA_029567145.1 Pseudomonadota bacterium | reverse complement strand
CCGCACAGCCACCGGCAATTTCTGGAAAGCCGCCCGACGCTGCATCAAGCCGGCACCTGCGCCTTTGTGCATGCGGGCATCCGCCCCGGTATCGCACTGGCAGACCAGACGGAAACCGACCTTGTCTGGATCCGCGAGCCGTTTCTTTCCACCACTGAAAGCCACGGCCCCCTGATCGTCCACGGCCATACCGCACTGGACCGGGCCACCCATTACGGCAATCGGCTGAACCTTGACTCTGGCGCTGCCTATGGTGGCCCCTTGTCCGCCGTGGTGATCGAAGGACATGAGGCGGCGTTGCTGACCCCCAACGGGCGGCACAAGCTGCACCCGGAACGGGCCTAGTCCAGCAGGGCGCGGGCTTCGGCCACCACGATATCGGCCCCGGCAAGATCGGTCAGCGCAAACGGTGACATTACGGCACAGGCAAGACCCATTCCCGGCAAACCCGCCAGAACGGCGGCCAGACATAGTTTTTTCATCCCACCCTCTTTTTTCTGGACGGCGCAGGCGTCCCATGATTCCAATGCGCCATGATAAGACGCATCTCGCCCCTCATCGCCTTGGTAGCCATCATTGCCTTGTCTGCCGCGTGGCTTTTGTGGATCGGGCGCGAGCCGATCTGCAAATGCGGGTACGTCAAGCTGTGGCACGGGCAGGTGATCAGCTCGGAAAACTCGCAGCATATCTCGGACTGGTATACGCCCAGCCACATCATCCACGGCTTCCTGTTCTTTGGCGCGCTTTGGCTGGTCGCGCGGCGGCTGTCCTTTGGCTGGCGGCTGATGATCGCGACCCTGGTCGAATGCGCGTGGGAGATCCTTGAGAACTCTGATGCCGTAATCGAACGCTATCGCAGTGTGACCATCTCGCTGGACTATTACGGCGATTCTGTCCTGAACACGGTCTGCGACGTCTTGGCCATGGTGCTGGGCTTCTTCCTTGCCGCGCGCCTGCCGGTCTGGCTGACAGTGGTCATCGCCCTTGTGTTCGAGGCGGGAACGATCTGGCTGATCCGCGACGGGTTGGCGCTGAACGTGCTGATGCTGCTCTATCCGCTGGACTGGGTGGCGGAATGGCAAGCGGGCCGCTGACCCAGGCCCCCGATTTCTTCGAAGAAATCGGTCCGGAGTTTTCAAAAACTCCGGTGCCCGCGGTGGATCAGAGGCGCATCCGTCGCAGCGACAGGACCGCCGCCGTCGTCAGCGCCAGCGTGACCCCGGCGATGATCCAGAAGAACCCGCTTTCGCCCATCCCCGCCATCACCGGCGCCAGGACAAGCGGCCCGCAGATCCCGCCGACAAGGCCCGAGGCGATGATCGTCGGCGGCACGCGGATATCATCGCCCATCTTGCCGGTGGCGGTGACGTAGAAGCCGGGAAAGTACAGTCCCGCCGGTGCGCCCATGGCGACGAAAAAGATCGCAGGCGACATGAAGATCGCCCCCAGCGCGAAACCGGCGGTGGCAGCAATTGCCAGCGTGTACAGATGGAACGGCGCGATTTTGTGGGCAAAGAACACCAGCGCCACGCGGGCCAGCAGAAAGACGACGAAAAAGGCGCTTAGAAGTTCGGCCGCAGCCGCCTCGGCCACCCCGGTGCGGATCAGCGCGGTCGGTCCCAGGCCGATCAGACAGGCCTCCAGCCCGACGGCGACGGCCCCGAAGGCCATGATGCCCCAATGCGGGCGAAAGGCCCGGGCTGCCGCGGCGGGTGCTGCGGTTTCGCGACCCGCAGCCCCGGCAAAAACCCAGATCGCTGCTCCCAGCAGCGTGGTCAGCCCAAAGGACCAGCGCGGATCGCTGTCCAGCGCGACAAAGATCAACGGCGCCGCAATCGCGCCGACGCCAAAGGTCGCGTTCAGAAGGCTCAGCATCGCGGGGCCCTGGCTGCCAAAGGCCCGCAGGACGCGCGGGTTGAAGACCGCCGCCGACATCCCGTAGCCCGCCCCGAACACCACCGCCCCCGCGACCGTGACCCACCACCCGGCCAGCGCCGCGACGACAGCCCCGCCCACCGCCATCACCGCCAGCGCGTGCCGGGGCGTGATTCCGGCTCCGCGCAGGTACATGAGGCCCACGCCGATGAAACAGCCAACCCAGTGCGCCGAGACCAGAACCCCCGCCTCGGCCACCGTCACGTCGAAGATGCGCGAAAAGGCGGGCAAGGCCGGGCCGTACAAGGACTGCCCCGCGCCCATCATCACGAACGTCGCAACCCCGGCGAACAGAAGCGCCGCATGGGCCCGGATCAGATGGTTCACGATGCTCTCCTGCTGGTCGGCCTGATCTCCCCCGGGCCGGGAGGAGTGTCAATGCCGCCCGTGACGTGACGTCGCCTCGCCCGCCCCGCAGGATTGGTGCATGCTGCGCAAAACCGCAGGAGGCCCGCATGACCGACATCCACATCCTCTCCGCCGCGCGTACCGCCATCGGCAGCTTTGGCGGGGCTTTGGCGGGAGTTCCGCCGATCGACATCGCCACCCAAGCCGCCCGCGCGGCGCTGGAGCGGGCCGGGGTGGAGGGCAGCCAGATCGGCCATGTCGTCATGGGCCATGTGATCAACACCGAACCGCGCGACATGTATCTGTCCCGCGTCATGGCGATGCAGGCCGGGATCCCCGACACCACGCCCGCGATGAACGTCAACCGGCTGTGCGGATCGGGCGCGCAGGCCGTCGTGTCCGCCGTCCAGGCCCTGATGCTGGGCGATGCCGAGATGGCTTTGGCAGGCGGGGCGGAATGCATGAGCCGCTCGCCCTACATCCTGCCCGCCGCTCGCTTCGGGCAGAAGATGGGCGACACCCGTGCCTTGGACATGATGACCGGCGCACTGACCTGCCCGTTCGGCACCGGGCACATGGGCGTGACGGCAGAGAACGTGGCCGCGCAACACGGGATCAGCCGCGCCGATCAGGACGCCTTCGCGCTGGAAAGCCAGGCCCGCGCCGCCCGGGCGATTGCCGAGGGCCGGTTCAAGGATCAGATAGTGCCGGTCGAGGTTGGCGGCAAGAAGGGCCCGGCCAGGTTCGACACCGACGAACATCCGAAAGCCACCAGCCCAGAGGCTTTGGCCGGCTTGCGGACGGTGTTCCAGAAGGACGGGACGGTGACCGCTGGCAATGCCTCGGGCATCAACGACGGGGCGGCGGCGCTGGTCCTGTCGCGCAGTCCGCAAGGCTCTCGTGCGCGGATCATGGGATATGCGCATGCGGGCGTCGATCCCAGGCTCATGGGCATCGGTCCGATCCCTGCCGTTCAGGCCCTGTGCAACAAGCTTGGGATCCGGCCGCAGGATTTCGACCTGGTGGAATCGAACGAGGCTTTCGCCGCGCAGGCCCTTGCCGTCAGCCGGGCGCTGGAGCTTGACCCGGCCCGCGTGAACCCCAATGGCGGGGCCATCGCGCTGGGCCACCCGGTCGGCGCGACGGGGGCGATCCTGGTGGTCAAGGCCCTGCATGAGTTGGAGCGGACCGGCCTGCGCACCGCGCTGATCACCATGTGCATCGGCGGCGGACAGGGCATCGCGCTGGCCATCGAACGGGCCTGAGCCCCAGATTGGACGGTGGGCGGACGGTGGGCGGATCGCCCACCCTACGCCTGCGCCTGGTCGTCAAGGGCCGGGTGTAGGGTGGGCGATTCGCCCACCTTCCTTACCGGACCAGCACCTGCGCCCGCGCCGACCGGCCCTTGGCGTCGATCACGCTGAGCGTCACAAAGCCCGTCCCCGGCAGCGCCAGCAGCGCCTCGCGCGCATCCAGCGCCACCACCAGTGGCACGCCATCCGCCAGCCAGGTGAACGGTGCCGTCCCGCCTGCGACACGCACTTTCAGCCCGGCAGCCAAAAGCTCGATCTCGGCCCCGTCCGGCGGAAAGGCCACGGCGGGGGCGTCGGCCTCGGCCCCGAATGCGGCGGCACGCGACCGGAACCGCTGCAGCGGCTGTGGCAGATCCGCGTTGGCGACCAGAAGGGTCGAGGCTGGCGCGGCCGGCCGCAGGTCAAGGCTGCGCTTCAGCCGGTTGAAGGCCTGGAACAGCACTGGCGCGGCCACATCCGCACCAAAGGCCCCCGGCACAGGCGTTCCGTCCGCCCGGCCCATCCAGACACCGATCACGTGCGTGCCGTCGAACCCGATCGCCCAGGCATCGCGGTGGCCGTAGGACGTGCCGGTCTTGTAGGCCAGACGGTTCGCCGGGGCCCCCGGGGGCGGGGCCAACCCTGCCAGAATATCCCCGACCTGCCAGGCCGCGACGTCCGACACCAGCCGTTGCCCTTCGGCCACCTCGGCGTCCAGCCGCCAGGACAGGGGCCGCGCCACCCCGCCCCGCGCGATGGCCGCATAAAGCTGCACCATGTCGGACAGCGTCACCCCGACCCCGCCCAGCGCAATCGCCAGCCCCGGCTGGTCGCCCGGAAACACCGGCTGCATCCCCGCCTTCTGCATGACCGAAATCAGCCGCGCCGGGCCCAGGGCCTCGGTCAGCGCGACCACCGGGATGTTGCGCGACAGTTGCAACGCCTCACGCATCCGGATCGCGCCGGCCGACTCGGTACCGAGCTGGCGCGTTGCGATGGGCGACGACAGCCAGGGCACGTCGACGCCAGCGGCGTTGCGCGCTGACTGCTCGCGGCGCAGGTGATCCGCCGCATCAGAGGTCCGGGCAGTCACCACGAGCGCCGTGGATTCGAGGTCGCACTTGATCT
>JAKQLM010000479.1 GCA_029567145.1 Pseudomonadota bacterium | reverse complement strand
GGCGCCGCGCTGGCCGACGCACGGAATGCGGGTGCCGCAGGGCTGGCCGGGTCACAGCGGCGCGGGCGTCAGTTCCAGCCGGACGGCATGGCCGGGCTGGCCGTTGGTGACGGTCAGCTTTCCCGCCAGTTGTGCCGCAAGCGAGGCCATGACCTTGGTGCCAAGCCCGGTCATCGGGGCATCCGGCGCAATGCCCACGCCTGTGTCGCGGTAGGACATCACCAGGCTGCCATCTGCCTCCGAGATCAGCGTCAGGCTGATCTGCCCCGGATGCGCGGGGTCGGGAAAGGCGTGCTTGACCGAATTGGTGACCAGTTCATTGACCAAAAGCGCCAGCGAGGTGGCGACCCCTGACACCACCTCGACCGGGGCGATGTCGGCGGTCAGGGTGACATGGTCCGGCACGGTGGTGCGCAGGGTGTCAAGCACCTGGCTCAGATAGTGCCCCAGGCCGATGGCCCCGCCAGCGTCGGTCTTGTGCAGCAGGTCATGCAACTCGCCAAGGCTGGCGATCCGGTTGCGCACCAGTTCAAGGGCTGCGCGCGTTTGCGGGTCCGGGGCGGCGCGCGCTTGCAGCGAGGTCAGCGAGGCGAGCAGCTGCAGCGAGTTCTTGGCGCGGTGATCCACCTCTTTGCGCAGCAGTTCCGCCGTGCGCAGGGCGCGGCGCAGTTCGATCTGCACCATGACCTGACGCGCCAGAACCCGCAGGGCGGTGCGCTGCAGATCGGTCAGCTTGCGCGGCAGGTAATCCAGCACGCAAAGCGTGCCAAGGGGCAGGCCCGCCTCGCCCACCAGAAGCACTCCGGCGTAAAAGCGCAGGCCCGGGTCGCCGCTGACAAGCGGGTTGCCCGCCATGCGCGCGTCAACCAGGGTGTCAGGAATTTCGACGAAGTCGGTCTCCAGGATGGCATGCGCGCAGATCGAGCTTTCGATCGGGGTTTCGCGCACGCCCAGGCCGACCTCGGCCTTGAACCATTGGCGGTCCTGGTCGATCAGGTTGACGACAGAGATCGGCGTGCCGCAGATTTGCGAGGCCAGATCGACGATATCGTCAAAATCGGCCTCGCGGTCCGTATCAAGGATGCCGTAGGACCGAAGGCTGGCAAGGCGTTCGTCCTGGCGGGGGTGAGGGGCGGCCTGCATCGGGCGTCATACCATTCGCGACTGTTTGCCGCGACACTATGTCGCCTCAATCCAG
>JAKQLM010000478.1 GCA_029567145.1 Pseudomonadota bacterium | reverse complement strand
CTCGTCCAGGTCCGAGGTGACGAACAGGATGCCCAACCCCTCGGCGGCCAGCTTGCGCATGGTGCGGAACACCTCGGCCTTGGCGCCGATGTCGATGCCGCGGCTGGGTTCGTCCATCAAAAGGATCTTCGGGTTGGTCATCAGCGCCTTGCCGATCACCACCTTCTGCTGGTTGCCGCCCGACAGGGACGACACCGGGTTTTCGGCGCTGGCGACCTTGATCGTCAGCCGCTTGATGAAGTCGATCGCGGTCCGCGCTTCGGCTTTCAGGTCAAGGTGAAAGGCCCGGGTAAAGCGGCCCAGCGACGACATGGTCAAATTCTCGCGGATCGCCATGATCTGCACCAGACCGTCGCGCTTGCGGTCTTCGGGGATCAGGGCAATGCCGCGCGCGATCCGGGCGGCCACGTCGCGGTCGGTGAGGGGCTGGCCATCGACAAAGACCTGCCCACCCGAATGGGGATGCTGGGCCATGACGCATTCGACAAACTCGGTCCGCCCCGCGCCCATCAGCCCGTAAAGCCCGACGATTTCGCCCTTTCGGACGGTCAGGCTGACGTGATCGACTGTATGGCCGCCACCGGCGCGGGGCAGGGTGACGGCTTCGGCGCGAAACACCTCGGCCCCGAAATCGGGCGGGGCCATACGGGGAAATTCCTTCGACCCCTCACCGATCATCGCGCGGACGATCCAGGGGATGTCCACGCCCGCCATCGGGCGGTCGCCGGTGATCAGCCCGTCGCGCAAGACGGTGATGTGGTCGCCGATCCGGATCAGCTCGTCCAGCCGGTGACTGATGTAGACGATCCCCACGCCATCCGCCGCAAGGTCGCGGATCACGCGGAACAGGACCTCGACCTCGGCCGCCGAAAGGGCGCTGGTCGGCTCGTCCAGGATCAGGATACGGGCGTCCTGCGCCAGCGCCTTGGCGATCTCCACGATCTGCTGTTGGCCGACGCGCAGATGCCCAAGGGGAGTGTCCGGGTCGATCTCCTGCTCCAGCCGCCGCATCAGCGCCGCCGCCGCCTGCCGCTGAAAGGCGGTGTCGATGTCGATCCTTGCACGAAGGGGTTCGCGACCGATGAAGATGTTTTCCGCCACCGACAGGTTCGGAAACAGGTTCAGCTCCTGAAACACGATGCCGATGCCTTGTGCCACCGCGTCGGATTTCGACCGGAACAC
>JAKQLM010000469.1 GCA_029567145.1 Pseudomonadota bacterium | reverse complement strand
GCTTCTGGCCGAAAGGATGCAGCGCTGGACTGCAGCCCAGGCCGAGGCGGCAGCATTGCAACTTGCCTCGCCGACACGGATCGCCACCTTGGGAGAGGTCGGCAAGACGCTGAACATCTCGCCCCAAGCGGTCAACGATCGCGCCCACGGGGCCGGAAGCGCCACGATTGCCTTGGTGCTGTCCCGATGGGAAGCTCTGAAAGCCAGCAAAGGATGGGGAAACACAGAATGACCGAAACCCTCGCCGCGCTGCTCTTTGCCCATGTCCTTGCCGATTTCGTCTTTCAGACCAACTGGATGGCCACCAACAAGCGCAACCCGCTGGCGCTGGGCCTGCATTTCGCCATCGTCTATGTCACCGCAGCCCTGGCCTTGGGCTCGTTCCACTATGGCCTTCTGGTCCTTGCCCTTGTCCATATCGCCATCGACGTCGGCAAGCTGGTGCTGGTCACGGTCTGGACGACCTCGCGCGGCTTCGGGCCCTTCCTTTTGGACCAGGCGCTGCACGGGGTGACGCTTGTCGCCCTGGCGCTCTGGCTGCCCGACCTTTGGGCGCAGGGCCTGTGGTCGCCGGGCGCCATCGTCACCGGAGAGGACGGCGGCATCCTTGGCACCGGGCTTTGGACCACGGAAACCGGCCTGCCCGTCACCCACCTGCCCGCGCTGATGGTCCTTTTCAGCGGCGCGATCCTGGCGGTCCGGGCGGGCGGCTTTGCGGTCGGCCTCTTGATGCGACCCTTTGCCGACCTTCTGCCCGCCGATGTCAGCGCCGAAAGCCTGCCCGGAGCGGGCCGCGTCATCGGCCAGCTGGAGCGCGGGCTGATCTTCGCCCTAGTGCTTTTGGGCCAGCCGCAGGGCGTGGGGCTCTTGATGGCCGCGAAATCCATCCTGCGCTTTGGCGCGGTCAAGGACGACCGCGCCCTGTCGGAATACGTGATCATCGGCACGCTGGCGTCTTTTGGCTGGGCGCTGGTCGCAGGCTATGCCACGCTTGCGGGCCTGGCCCTGTTCCCCCCGCTTGGAATCCTGCCCGCAACGCCCTAGATTAGGGTCAAAGGAGCCTCCTCATGTTCGGCATTCCCGGCAAAGCCGCCGTCACCCTGACCCCCGCCGCCCGCGCCCAGATCGCGCGGCTGATGGAACGGCAGTCGTCGCAAGGCCTGCGCATCGGCGTCAAGAAAGGCGGCTGTGCGGGGATGGAATACACGATGGAATACGTCGCAAGCGTCAACCCGCTGGACGAAGTGGTGGAACAGGACGGCGCGCGGGTGATGATCGCCCCCATGGCGCAGATGTTCCTGATCGGCACCGAGATCGACTATGAAACCAGCCTGCTGGAGGCCAAGTTCACCTTCCGCAACCCCAACGTGGCCGAGGCCTGCGGTTGCGGCGAATCGATCAAGTTCAAGGACGCCCCCGCCGCCTGAACTGGCAGCCTGAACGGGCGGCCTGAACGGGCTTGCGGGGCTTTCCCTTCTGCCGGTTCCGCGCTAGGCGTTAGCGCGAACAGGAAAGGATGCCCCGATGAAAAAGCTCGCCGCCGGCAACTGGAAGATGAACGGCACCCGCGCCGCCTTGGCCGAAGCGCAGGCGCTGACCGCCGCCCACCCCGCCCCCGCCTGCGAGATGCTGCTGTGCCCGCCCGCCACGCTGGTCGCGGCCCTTGCCGCCCAGGCCAAGGGCACCGCGCTGATGACCGGCGGGCAGGACTGCCACCCCAAGGCGTCCGGCGCGCATACCGGGGACATCTCCGCGCCCATGCTGAAAGACGCAGGCGCGACCCATGTCATCCTTGGCCATTCCGAACGCCGCGCCGACCATGGCGAGACGGACGCCCTGGTGAAATCCAAGGCCGAGGCCGCCCTGGCTGCTGGCCTCATCGCCATCGTCTGCCTGGGCGAGACCGAGGCGCAGCGCGACGCGGGCACCACGCTGCAGGTGATCGGCACTCAGCTTGACGGCTCGATCCCCGCCGGGGCGACGGCGGCGAACCTGGTGATCGCCTACGAACCCGTCTGGGCCATCGGCACCGGCCGCACCCCCACCCTGGCCGAGATCGCCGAGGTCCACGCCTTCCTCCGCGCCCGCCTTCAGGGCCTGATCGGGGCGGAAGCGGCGGGCACGCGGCTGCTTTATGGTGGGTCGGTCAAGCCGTCGAACGCGGCCGAGATCTTTGCCGTGCCGCATGTCGATGGCGCGCTGGTTGGCGGGGCCAGCCTGAAGGCCGCCGACTTCGGCACCATCGTTGCCGCGCTTTCGGCCTGACGACACGGGCTACGACATGGGGGCGTCGCTGCTGGCACAGCCGGGGCGACGTCCGGACCCTACCTTGCCAGCATGACCGTCCTTTCCCCCTCTGACCGCCGCACGCTTCTGGTGGCCAATGCCATCTGCATGGCCTCGATGATAATCTGGGCTTCGGGCCTGCCCGCCGCCAACCTGATCATCCCGCACATGCCGCCCATCGCCCTGACCGCCGGACGCGCGGCGCTGGCAGCACTTGTCCTGCTCCCGATCTGGTGGTTGCTGGAGGGGCGACAGACCGTCCTGTCCGCCAACTGGCTGGTGGGTGCCTGGGTCGGCTTTGTCACCCTGGGCCTTCCATCCTTCTTCGTGATCATCGCGCTCATGTTCAACGATCCCGTCACCGTCGCCATCGTCACCGCCGTCATGCCGATCTGCGGCATCCTGCTGGAATGCCTGGCCGACAAGCGCCCCTTCACACGCGCGCTGGCCGTGGGCCTGGTGCTGTCGGTCGCGGGCGGCCTGATCGCCGTGCGCGGTGCCGAAGGCGAGATCGACCTTGGCCTTGGCGTCCTGGCCGCACTTGCCTCGATCATCTGCTACACCTGGGGCAGCCGCGAAACCGTGCGCGCGCTGCCCGACCTGTCCCCGCTTGGCCGCAGCGCCATCACCGTCGCGGGCTGTGCCGGGGTCGCCCTTGTCGCCGCGCTGGGTGACGGCGTGATCCGCGGCGCCTGGCCCGACTGGGCCGCGATCGGACCGACCGAAATTGCAGGCCTTGCGATGTTCGGCATCGGCTCCATGGCGATCAGCCAGCTTTTGTGGATCATCTCGGTCGGCCGCATCGGCATCGGGGCGGCCTCGATGCACATGAACGCCGTGCCGTTCTACACCATGCTGATGGTTTTTTCCCTGGGCGGGGCCTGGAACTGGGGACAGACCGTCGCCGCCGCCGTTGTCGTCCTGGGCGCGCTGATCGCGCAGGGCCTGATCTTGCGAGGGCGTCTTTGATGCATGTGCTGTCACAATCCCCCAAGGACCCCGATTTCGTCCAGAACCCCTATCCGTTCTACGAACGCGCCCGCGCCGCTGGCCCCTTCTTCCACTGGTCCGACTACAATCTGACCTGCACCGGCAACGCTGCCGCCGTGAACGCCATCTTCCGCGACCGCCGCTTTGGCCGCGAACCGATCACACCGCCGGTGATTCCGCCCCATCTTGCCCCGTTCTACGCGGTCGAGGCGCATTCCATGCTGGAGCTGGAGCCGCCCCGCCATACCCGCCTGCGCACCCTTGTGCTGCGCGCCTTCACCTCGCGCCGCATCGCGGGCCTGGCCCCCGACATCACCGCCCTGGCCACCGAACTTGCCAGCGCCATCCCGCCCGGCACCAGCGATCTGCTGACCACCTTCGCCCAACCCCTGCCCGTCCGCATCATCTCCCGCCTGCTTGGCGTGCCCGAAGACATGGCCCCCGATCTTCTGCGCTGGTCGAATGCGATGGTCGGCATGTACATGGCCGGCCGCACGCGCGAGATGGAGGACAAGGCGGTGCAGGCCACCGAGGCTTTCGTCGCCTTCCTGCGCGCCTATGTCGAAGACCGCCGCGCGCAGCCTGCCGATGACCTGATCACCCAGCTTATCGCCGCCGAGACCGAGGGTGAAAAGCTGTCCACGGACGAATTGATCAGCACCTGCATCCTGCTGTTGAACGCCGGGCACGAGGCGACCGTCCACACCATCGGCAACGGGGTGAAGACGCTTTTGGAAACCGGCACGCCCCTGTCAACCCTTTCGCCCGAGTACGTCGAAAGCACGGTCGAGGAAATCCTGCGCTTCGACCCGGCGCTGCACATGTTCACCCGCTATGCCTACGACGAGATCGAGGTGATGGGCCACCGCTTCCAGCGCGGCGACCAGGTGGCCCTGCTTCTGGCCGCCGCGAACCGCGACCCGGGCACCTGGGACCAGCCCGACCGCTTTCGTCCCGACCGCCCGGTCAAGCCACATGCCACGTTCGGCGCGGGCCTGCACTTCTGCGTCGGCGCTCCGCTGGCCCGGCTGGAACTGCAGATCGCCCTGCCGATCCTGTTCCGCCATCACCCAGGACTGACGCTGGCCTCCGCCCCGGCCTATGGCGACGTCTTCCACTTCCACGGGCTGAAAGCGCTGATGGTCCGGGTCTGACGGGCCGGGTCTGACCCTGATTCGAACCGCATGGTTAACGCCGGTTTCTCTCCCCGCGCGTAGAGACGGAAGAAAGACACGGGAAAGACGGAAAAAAGATCGCTGTCTTTCCCGATTTTCCCCACAAAGCCAAAAGGTTACAGCAGCGCCCTTAACCTGCCGCCGGCTGTTGCGTCACAGCGGCAATACCGTGGTCGACTTGATCTCTTCCATGCTCAGAAGCGCGGTCACGTTATAGATCCGCACCTCGGAAATCAGCGCCTGATAGAACGTGTCATAGGCTCGCGCGTTCTTGACCCGGACCTTCAGGATATAGTCGATGTCCCCCGCCAGCCGGTGCGCCTCCAGCACCTCGGGGCGTTCCCGCAGCGCTTTCAGGAACTTGCGCTGCCACTCCGCCTCATGCTCGGAAGTCCTTATCAGCACAAAGAAACACGCCTCCAGCCCCAACGCCTCGGGGTCCAGGATTGCCGTCGTCCGGGTGATCACCCCCTGCTCGCGCATCCGGCGGATCCGGTTCCAGACCGGGGTCTTCGACGACCCCACTTTCCGCGCGATTTCGTCCAGGGATTGCTCGGCATCGGTCTGCAGTTCGGACAGGATTTTCCGGTCCAGATCGTCCAGCGCGGCGCTCATTCCTGTTTTCCCCCATATCCCGGAACACGGGTTTGCCTGACCCGCAGTATCGGAACACCCGTCCTTATCTGCAAGGGCCACTGGTTCTGATACGGGAAAATATTCTATATTCAAGACAGATTTCTGGTCCGGGACGAATGACATGAGCCGCCGCTTCACCCCCAAGGTCGTCACCGCCAACCGCCTGCGCGAAGGCGACGTGGTCTATCTGACCGCCGACGACCACTGGTCACAGGTCCACCAGGACGCCGAGTTGATCGAAGACGAAGCCCACGCCCAGATGCGCCTTCTTCACGCGGCGGCGCAGAAACTGCTTGTTGTCGGGGCCTATCTCGCCGATGCCAGGCCCGGCCTGAACGGCCCCGAGCCGACCCATTTCCGCGAGGAATTCCGCACCCGCGGTCCATCGAACTACAACCACGGCAAGCAAGTAGATCTGGCGTAGGTCGGGCTTCAGACCGACTCCCTTGAAAGAGCCCGCAATGTACTCCTATTCCGACTTTGATGAGTCCTTCGTCCGCGCCCGCGTGGCCCAGTTCACCAACCAGGTGAACCGCCGTCTTGATGGCAGCCTGACCGAAGACGAATTCCGCCCGCTGCGCCTGATGAACGGGCTTTATCTGCAATTGCACGCCTACATGCTGCGGATCGCCATTCCGTACGGCACCATATCTCCACACCAGATGCGCCAACTTGCCCATATCGCCGACACCTGGGACAAGGGTTACGGCCACTTTACCACCCGGCAGAACATCCAGTTCAACTGGCCGGTCCTGCCCGACGTCCCAGCGATCCTGTCCGCGCTGGCGGATGTGGAAATGCACGCCATCCAGACCAGCGGAAACTGCGTCCGGAACGTCACCGCCGACCATTTCGCCGGTGCCGCCGCCGATGAGATCGCCGACCCCCGCCCCTATGCGGAACTTTTGCGCCAGTGGTCCACCGACCACCCCGAATTCCAGTTCCTGCCCCGCAAGTTCAAGATCGCCATAACCGGTTCGCCCAATGACCGCGCGGTCACCAAAGCCCATGACATCGGCCTGCGCATGGTCCGCAATGCCGCCAATGAGCCGGGGTTCGAGGTCATCGTCGGCGGTGGTCTTGGCCGGACGCCCATGATCGGCGTCACGGTCCGCGACTTCCTGCCAGAAGCCGACCTGCTGCCCTACGTCGAAGCAATCCTTAGCGTTTACAACACCTTGGGCCGCCGCGACAACAAATACAAGGCGCGGATCAAGATCACCGTCCACGAAACCGGCCGCGAAGCGATCGCCGAAATGATCGAAGCCCGCTTTGCCGCGCTTCGCCCCCTCTTTGCTGGCAACGACCAGAAACTGCTGGCGGACATCCGGCAGGCCTTTGCGCCCCCCGCCTTCCGCACCGCGCCGACCGACGCCTACGACGCCTTCTACACCGCCGACCCGACCTTCCGGTCCTGGGCCGACACCAACCTGGCCGCGCACCGCAACGCGCAATATGCGATCGTCACGATCAGCCTCAAGGCGCACGGCCAGACGCCGGGCGACGCGACCAGCGCGCAGATGCGCCTTATCGCCGATCTGGCTGAAAAATATGGCCATTCCGACCTGCGCATCAGCCACGAGCAGAACGTGATCCTGCCGCATGTCCACAAATCCGACCTGCCCGCGCTGCACGCGGCCCTGACGACCCAGGGCCTTGCGACCGCCAATGTCGGGCTTCTTTCCGATATCATCGCCTGCCCCGGCATGGACTATTGCGCCCTTGCCACCGCCCGCGCGATCCCCGTGGCACAGGAACTTGCCACGCATTTCGAGGCGCTGAAGCTGGAGCATGAGATCGGCCCCCTGAAGATCAAGATCTCGGGCTGCATCAACGCCTGCGGGCATCACCATGTCGGCCATATCGGCATCCTTGGGCTGGACCGCGCTGGGGTGGAGAACTACCAGATCACCCTGGGCGGCGACGGCACAGAAGATGCGGTGATCGGCGAAAAGACCGGGCCGGGCTTTGCCTACACCGAAATCGTCCCCGCCATCGAACGCATCCTGCGCGCCTATCTGGACCTGCGGCTGGAACCGTCGGAAACCTTCCTGCACGCCTTCAAGCGGGTCGGGATGGAGCCGTTCAAGCTGGCGCTCTATGACACGGAAGCCGCGCAAGATGCCGCGTGATGGGCGCCATGACGGGCCGGTGGCCGAACGTGTGGCAAGCCTGAACGCGCGCTACCGTCACCATTCGGCAACCGCCGTGCTGGAACATGCGTTGAAGGACGCCGACCTTGGCCGCGTGGCGCTGGTGTCATCCTTTGGGGCGGAATCGGTCGTGCTCTTGCACCTTGTCAGCGTGATTGCCCCGGAAACGCCGGTCCTGTTCGTCGACACACGGATGCTGTTTCCCGAAACGCTGGACTATCAGCGCGCGCTGGCCGAAAAGTTGGCGCTTTGCGACATCCGCACGATCCGCGCCAATCCCGCACGGCTCAGCTTCGAGGACCCCGACAACACGCTGCACCAGTTCAACACCGACAGCTGCTGCAACGTCCGCAAGGTTGAACCCCTGGAACGCGCGCTGGCCCCGTTCGATGGTTGGATCACCGGCCGCAAGCGGTTCCAGAACACCGACCGCGAGGCGCTGCAGTTCTTTGAGAACGAAGGTGACCACCGGATCAAGGTCAACCCGCTGGCGCATTGGGGCCGCGAGGATCTTGAGGAATACATGGTCGAAAACCGCCTGCCCCGGCATCCCCTGGTCGCCAAGGGCTTTCCGTCGATCGGCTGCGCGCCTTGCACCAGCGCCGTGAAGCCCGGCGAAGACCCGCGTGCGGGCCGTTGGCGCGGCCAGGAAAAGACCGAATGCGGAATCCATTTCATCGACGGCAAGGCCGTGAAGACCCCAAAGGAGAACGCGGCATGAGCGTCATCGTCACCGATGCGGGCTTTGCCCACGCCACCCAGCGCGAGGTTGTGGCGCTGGCCGACCTGACCGACCAGACCGCCGTCGATCTGGCACAGACCGACGACCCCGAGGCGCTGGTCGGGCGGCTGGATCAGCTGACCCTGATCCGCGTGGCCTTCCCCGCCTTCAACGATGGCCGCGCCTTCACCGTCGCGCGGCGGTTGCGGGTGCTGGGCTATACCGGTCAGCTTCTGGCGCTGGGTCCGGTGATCGCCGACCAGTACGCCATGCTGCGCCGCGTGGGGTTCGACGGGGCCGAGATCCCGGACGACCTTGCCGCCCGCCAGCCTGCCGATCAGTGGCAGTTCCGCGCCGCCGACTGGGGCGCACATCATTATCAGGCCCGTCTGCGCGCCTGATCTGTCCCGAAACAGACCATTGGCCGCAGCCCGCCGGGCTTTCCTTGCGGCCGCCGCTCGCCTATGGAGGGCGAAACGATGAACGAGACCGTCCTGATGACCGTTGCCAAGCCGCACCTCCCCGACGCGCAGACCGTGACATCGGTCAGACACTGGACCGACCGGCTGTTTTCCTTCCGGGTGACGCGGCCGCAGTCCTTGCGGTTCCGCTCGGGCGAGTTCGTGATGATCGGCCTCATGGGCGACAACGGCAAGCCGCTGCTGCGGGCCTATTCCATCGCCTCGCCCGCCTGGGATGAAGAGCTGGAGTTCTATTCGATCAAGGTGCCGGATGGGCCGCTGACCTCGAAGCTCCAGCATATCAAGGTCGGGGATGAGATTATCCTGCGCCCGAAACCCGTGGGGACGCTGGTCCATGACGCGTTGTTGCCGGGCAAGCGGCTGTGGTTCCTGGCGACCGGGACCGGGCTTGCCCCCTTTGCCAGCCTGATGCGCGAACCCGAGACCTATGAGAAATACGACCAGGTCATCATGATGCACACCTGCCGCGAAGTGGCAGAGCTGGAATATGGGCGGCAGTTGGTCGACAGCCTGAAGGATGACCCGCTGATCGGCGATCTGGTGGGCGACAAGCTGGTCTACTATCCGACGACCACGCGTGAGGCTTTCCCCCGGATGGGGCGGGTGACCGACAACCTGGCCTCGGGCAAGGTGTTCACCGACCTTGGCCTGCCCCCGATGACCCCGGCCGAAGATCGGGCGATGGTCTGCGGCAGCCTCGCCTTCAACGTCGATGTGAAGGCGATCCTGGAAGGGTTCGGCCTGAGGGAAGGCGCCAATTCCGACCCAAAGGAATTCGTGGTGGAAAAGGCGTTCGTGGGCGACGGGATCTGACGCCCGGACGCGCCTGTCCACAGTGGACAGATCAGGAAATCGCTTTCATATCAAATACTTGGTCGCGGGCGTTTACCGTTTCTTAACCCCCCCATGCCCGCACGGGACTGCCCTCACGGAACGGGCCGCACGCAACAGAAAGGGCCGCAGGATGATCCTGCGGCCCTTTGCTTTGGTCCGGTCGGACCCGGCATCACATGCCGAGCGCGGTCTTGACCTGAGCGATGGTGTCGGCAACCAGCGCCGGGTTGGCCTTGGCAGCCTCGACAGCGGTTTTCAGGGTGGCCTTGGTCGCGTCATCCACGGTCGAGCCGTCGATCAGCGCGATCACGGCGTCGGCGTTGAAGTTTGCCGGGTCCAGCGCGGCGGCGGCGGCGTCGGTCACGGCGGCGGCACCTTCGGTCGCGGCTTCCGTGGCAGCGGCGGCACCTTCGGTCACGGCCTCGGTCGCGGCGGCAGCACCTTCGGTTGCGGCTTCGGTCGCCGTTGCGGCAGCAGCTTCGGCAGCGGCGGCCGTCTCGGCGGCCTGAGCCTCGGCGGCGGCGGCGGCTTCAGCGGCCTGAGCCTCGGCCGCGGCAGCGGCTTCGGCGGCCTTCTTCTCGGCTTCGGCGACCATCTCTTTTGCCACTTGGGGCTTGTACACCAACTGATAATAGCCGCTACCGGCCAAAAGGACGACGATCGCGCCGATAAGGACAGTTCTGTTCATGTGAAATACTCCCTTAGCCGGGGCGTTGGCCCGGACGAGGCTCATATGGCACCTTGAACCGGCAAATGGAAGGCCGCGCATCACGCCAAGCCTGGAACCGCCGGGAAAAGGCAGATTTTCCAGCCCTGGCGGGGGTCAGCCGGGTTGCAGGTCGCGCCCGCCACGTCTAGATTGCGCGCGCATACTGCAGCCACCAAAGGACCACCGCCATAGCTCGTCGCCCCCACAATGCCCCGCCGCAACGCGAAACCGGACCCCGGATCAATGACCGCATCCGGTCGCCGGAGATCCGTCTGATCGGCGCGGATGGCGAAAACGTCGGGGTGGTGACCCCCGCCCGTGCCATGCAGATGGCAGAAGAGGCCGGGCTGGACCTGGTGGAAATTTCGCCGACCGCCGTGCCCCCGGTCTGCAAGATCATGGACTTTGGCAAGTTCAAATACGAGACCCAGAAGCGCGAAGCCGAGGCCCGCAAGAAGCAGAAGGTCATCGAGATCAAGGAAATCAAGTTCCGCCCGGGCACCGACATCCACGACTACGAAGTCAAGATGCGCTCGGTCGTCAAGTTCCTGGAGGAAGGCGACAAGGTGAAGATCACCCTGCGCTTCCGTGGCCGGGAAATGGCACACCAGGACCTTGGGATGGAGCTTCTGAAGCGGGTCGAGGCGGACGTGGTCGAGATCGGCAAGATCGAGAGCTTTCCCCGTCTGGAAGGCCGCCAGATGGTGATGATGATCGGCCCGAAGTAAGGGCACGGTCGCAACAGGACCAGGCGCGGGGGCAATTTGCCCCCGTTTTCTTTTTGTCCAACGGCCTCAGGTCGCTTCGCGCAGGCGGCCACGCTGGGGAATTTCCTTCAGCAAGCCCCCGACCCCCATCGCGGCGATGTCGTCATCCGTGACCTTCAGCCCGCAGGCCAGCCGCTCCAGCACCCAGTCCGCGCCGTTCAGCGCCGGGCTGCGGGCACAGCCGGGCAGTCCGATCACCGGGCTGTCGCCAAGCTGGCCCAGAAACAGCAGATTGCCCGGATCGACCGGCATCCCGAAGCGGTGTACGACGCCCCCGGCAGCGCGCAGGCCTTCGGGGGCGACGTCGTGCAGGTCCGAGGTGGCCGAGCCGGTCAGGATCAGCCGCAGGCTGCCCCTGGCCCGGACCAGCGCCGCCGCGACATCGGCGCTTTGGTGCGGAACAGTGACGCAATCGGCCAGCACGATCCCCAGCGCGCGCAACCGCGTCTCGACCGCGCGGCGGCCCTTTTGCGTCAGCTTGGGGCCAAGGTCCGGAACCTCGGTCAGGATCAGGCTGGCGCTGGCATGACGGACGGGAAGGATGCGGATCGCGTCCCGCGCCAGACCGCAGGCCGCGTCCAGCGCCGCGCCCGGAACCGCATAGGCGATGATCTTGACGGTGCCCGCCAGTTGCCCCGGGGCGACGCGGGTCAGCGGCACCAGGGTGGCCAGCGTGAGCGCAGGATGCACCCGGTTCAACGCGTGAACCGCAGCAGCGTCCAGATGCACCAGCCCCGGCCCGGTCGCGTTCAGGTTCACCCGCCCGGTATGCGCGGGCGACAGGGTCAGCCCGGCCTCCAGCGGGTCGGGCACCAGCGCGCGGGCCAGGCGGGCGGCGGCGGCATCTTCCGAGATGTCGTCGGGGTCCAGCCGCGCGGCCATGACCTCTGTCAGGCCCGCCGCGCGCAGCCGGGTCAGATCGGCGTCGGTCAGAGTGCAGCCCTTGCGCAAGCGTCCGTCGGGCAGCGCGACGGAATGGGCCAGGATCGCGCCCGTTGCCTGATCCAGGGGAACCGGGCCAAAGCGCATTACTGCCGCAGGACCTGGGTGATCTGGGCCATGACGCTGACGGCAATTTCGCCGGGAGTCTTGGCGCCGATGTCCAGGCCCACGGGGGCGTGGATACGGGCGATATCCTCGGGCGTGAAACCGGCTGCCGACAGACGCTCTACCCGTTTGGCGTGGGTCTTCTTCGACCCAAGGCAGCCCAGGTAGAAGGCGGGCGACCGCAAGGCGACCTGGATGGCCGGATCGTCCAGCTTGGGGTCGTGGGTCAGAGTGACGATGGCGGTGCGGGTGTCGGGGGCCAGCGCTGTCAACGCCTCGTCCGGCCAGTCGTCCAGGATCGTCTCGCCCGGAAAGCGCTCGGCCGAGCCAAACGCGGCGCGGGGATCGATCAGTGTGGGCGCATAGCCGCAGGTCCGGGCGATGGTCAGCAGGGGCTGGGCGATATGCACCGCGCCGATGACGATCAGGCGCAGCGGCGGGTTGTGGACGGCGATGAAACGGCCGTCCTCCTCGGTGCCCGAACGGTCGGACTTCAGCCGGGCATCGACGGCGGGGACCTGTCCGGGGGCGACAAGCTGGCGGGTCCAACGGGCGGGGTCGGTGACCATGGCCACGGCGCGACCGGCGGCCCGCGCTTCGGTCAGGGCGGCCAGCAGGGACTGGGCAAGCGCCTGATCGCCATCGCCCACGGGTTCGACCAGCACGCGGATCGTGCCGCCACAGGCCAGGCCCGCCGCAAAGGCGGTCTCGTCGCTGACGCCGAAGGTCAGGATGCGGGACCGACGGTCCTGCAGGGCCTCCAGCGCCTCGGTCACCACGGCGCCTTCGACACAGCCCCCGGAAACCGAGCCGACCATCTCGCCGGTGCCAGAGACGGCAAGCTGGCTGCCCGCCTGCCGGGGCGCGGACCCCCAGGTTTCGATCACCGTGGCCAGGGCAGCCCCCTGCCCGGCGCGGTGCCAGGCAAGCGCGGCTTCGGGGATCAGGTCATGCGCGGCGCGGGTCATGGGCCAAGTATGCGACGGCGGGGAAAGCGGTGCCAGAAAAATCAGGCCACCCGACAGGACGACGCCGCAGGCGGGGGCCTGCGGCGTCGGTTGGATCAGGCCCGGGATCAGGTCCGGTTCAGTTCCGGCTGGCGGTGCGCATCAGGGGCGTGATGACGCGGACCTCGACCCGGCGGTTCAGCGGTTCGCTAACCTGGGTGTCGATCAGCAGTTCAGTCTCGCCGTAACCCTGCACGACCATGTTCTCCGGCGGGATGTCGAAGTATTCGGTCAGCGCCAAGGCGACCGATTCGGCGCGGCGGTCGGACAGCGCCAGGTTCAGCGCGGCCTTGCCGGTCGCATCGGTATGGCCTTCGATCAGGAACATCTCGTCGGGATTTTCATCCAGCAGGTCCTGCATCACCCGGCCAAGGTCGGCCAGATTGCGCGCCTCGTCCGCCGCAATCGCTGCCGAGCCGGAGGCGAAAGTCACAGCCTCGACGTCGATCACCGCCGCCAGCGCCCGCACTTCGGCGATCTCGCGGATCTGACGCAGGCTGAACTTGCGCCCTGCCTTGTCCGCTTCCAGCGCCGCCAATTCGCGCTTCAGCGCCGCGTCGTTGTCCTTGGACGAAATCACGATGCGCTTCTTCGGCTTCGGCAGGTCGCGGATGATCACCACTTCTTCCGGCTCCAGATCGTTGATCAGGATGATCTCGCGGCCGCGGTCGTCATAGGTGGCACGGCGCAGCACGCGCCCCGTCGCATCACGGATCGTCACCACCTGGGTGCCATCCTCGCGTTCGACGATGGTCCGGGTCGACCCGTCGCGGAACGTTTCCGTCCGCACGCGCGAGCCGGGCTGACGGATCACCGTATCGTCGTCTTTCAGCACCTGGTAGGTCCCGTCAGGACGCAGCACGATCACGCGGTCGCCGGTGTTCGACACGACGCGGCGATCCTCTTTCTCGTCATTGGCGGATTTGATGATCGCGCCGACAGCCAGCGCGCCCAAAACCAGCAGGCCCGCCTTTTCCAGATCCGACAGACCCGACTTCTTGCCTTCGGCCAGCGCCACAGGAGCGGCGGCGAATTCTTCGGACGCCATGCGGGTGTTGTCTTCGGTGATCAGCGATTCGGTGACTTCGCCGATCAGGTCTTCCGGGTTGGCCGGAGCGATGCCGAACGCGCCGCCCTCTTCGACCGGGGCGGCCGTGATCGTTTCCGCTGCCGCAAGGGTGGCCGGGTCGATCACGGTCGGGTCAGCGGTCAGAAGCTGGGTCAGGCTTTCAACTTCCGTTTCCGACACGACAGGCGCGTCCACAGGGGCCACGTCCTCGGCCACGGGTTCGGCGACCTTGAGGCTGGCCGCCGGGTCGATCAGTTCGCCCGCTTCGCCGATGGACAGTTCGGCCTCGGCCGCTTCCAGCGCCTGAGCGGCGACCTCGGCGTCGATCACTTCGCCCGTGGCGGGGTCGATGATGCCGTCAACCGGAACCTCTGTGACGGGCTCTTCGGCGGCCGTTTCTTCAGCCACGGGTTCTTCAGCAGCCGGTTCTTCGGCCACGGGTTCTTCAGCTGCCGGTTCTTCGGCCACAGGCTCTTCGGCCACGGGTTCTTCAGCCACCGGTTCTTCAGCCACCGGTTCTTCGGCAACCGGCTCTTCAGCCACCGGTTCTTCAACAGACGGTTCTTCGACCACAGGCTCTTCAGCCACAGGTTCTTCGGTCACCGGCTCTTCGGCCACGGGTTCTTCCGCAGCAGCGGCAGCGGCGGCTTCGGCGGCGGCTGCGTCGGCAGCGGCCCGAGCGGCGGCGGCTTCGGCCTGAGCGGCAGCTTCGGCATCGGCAGCGGCCTGGGCGGCGGCTTCAACTTCGGCCTGAGCGGCGGCTTCGGCGTCGGCAGCAGCCTGGGCGGCAGCGTCAGCCTCGGCAGCGGCGGCAGCGGCGGCCTCGGCTTCCGCCTGTGCGGCAGCTTCGGCATCGGCTGCGGCCTGCGCGGCGGCGTCTGCTTCGGCCTGGGCGGCGGCGTCAGCCTCGGCCTGGGCGGCGGCTTCGGCGGC
>JAKQLM010000063.1 GCA_029567145.1 Pseudomonadota bacterium | reverse complement strand
GGGGCCGTCGCCATCCTTGTATTTCTGTTCCTGGCCCAGATCGACGTGACCCTTCATCGCCCGGATCCAGCCCATGCGCGAGCAGATCACCGTGATCGGTTCGCGGTCGATCATCGCCTCGTAGGGGATGTCGGGCGTTTCAGCCGCGTCGGCGAACTGGGTGCGGCGGGCCCCAAGGGCGGTCGCCTTGCCATACAGTTTGCGGACCTCGTCCAGGTCGGTGCCGACCCGTTTCCACTGACGGCGGTCGCTGGCCAGAAGGTCGGCCAGGTCGGCGCGTTCCTTCTGCAGGGCGTCGCGTTCGGCGTTCAGCTCCATCTCTTCCAGCCGCCGCAAGCTGCGCAGCCGCATGTTCAGAATGGCTTCGGCCTGATTGTCGGTCAGGACCCCCTGCCCCTTGGCTGGTGCCTTGTAGTCCTTTTCCGACGTCGCCCGGATGTGTGATTTCGACCAGTCCTCGGCCATCAGGGCGGCCTTGGGGTCATTGTCATATCGGATGATGTCAATCACCCGGTCCAGGTTCAGGAAGGCGATCAGCAGGCCTTCCAGAACCTCAAGCCGCGTGTCGATCTTTTCGATCCGGTGCTGGCTGCGGCGGCACAGCACGTCGCGACGGTGGTCCAGGAAGGCGCGCAGCACGTCTTTCAGGCTGCACACGCGCGGCACCTTGCCGTCGATCAGCACGTTCATATTCAGCGAAAAGCGGGTTTCCAGGTCCGAGTTCTTGAACAGGCTGCCCATCAGCACTTCGGGTTCCACCGTGCGGGCGCGGGGTTCAAGGATCAGGCGGATATCCTCGGCGGATTCGTCGCGGACATCCGCCAGAAGCGGGACCTTCTTGATCTGGATCAGCTCGGCCAGCTTTTCGATCAGCTTGGACTTGGCGACTTGAAACGGAATTTCGGTGACGACGATCTGCCAGGTGCCGCGACCCAGATCCTCGACCTCCCACTTGGCGCGGGTGCGGAACGACCCCCGACCGGTGCGATAGGCCTCAAGAATGCTGTCGCGGGGCTCGACGATCACGCCGCCCGTGGGGAAATCGGGGCCGGGGATCAATTGAACCAGCGCCTCGTCCGTCAGGGCAGGATCCGCCAGCAGGGCCTGACAACCGCTGATCAGCTCATCCAGGTTGTGCGGCGG
>JAKQLM010000062.1 GCA_029567145.1 Pseudomonadota bacterium | reverse complement strand
GGGGCCGTCGCCATCCTTGTATTTCTGTTCCTGGCCCAGATCGACGTGACCCTTCATCGCCCGGATCCAGCCCATGCGCGAGCAGATCACCGTGATCGGTTCGCGGTCGATCATCGCCTCGTAGGGGATGTCGGGCGTTTCGGTCGCGTCGGCGAACTGGGTGCGGCGGGCCCCAAGGGCGGTGGCCTTGCCGTATAGCTTGCGGACTTCGTTCAGGTCGGTGCCGACCCGTTTCCACTGGCGCTGATCGCTGGCCAAGAGATCGGCAAGGTCAGAGCGTTCCTTGGTCAGGGCATCGCGTTCGGCGTTCAGCTCCATCTCCTCCAGCCGCCGCAAACTGCGCAGGCGCATGTTCAGGATGGCTTCGGCCTGGTTTTCCGTCAGCGCCCCCTGCCCTTTTGCCGGGGGCCGGTAATCGCGTTCGGACGTGGCGCGGATGTGCGATTTCGACCAGTCCTCGGCCATCAGGGCCGCCTTGGGATCGTCATCGTATCGGATAATGTCAATCACGCGGTCCAGGTTCAGGAAGGCGATCAGCAGCCCGCCCAGAATCTCCAGCCGCGTGTCGATCTTTTCGATCCGGTGCGTCGTGCGCCGATGCAAGACGTCGCGGCGGTGGTCCAGAAAGGCGCGCAGGACCTCTTTCAGGGAACAGACCTTTGGCACCTTGCCGTCGATCAGCACGTTCATGTTCAGCGAAAAGCGCTGTTCAAGGTCCGAGTTGCGGAACAGGCTGCCCATCAGGACCTCGGGGTCCACGGTGCGGGCGCGGGGTTCCAGGATCAGGCGGATATCCTCGGCGGATTCGTCGCGGACATCGGCGAGGAGGGGGACCTTCTTGATCTGGATAAGCTCGGCCAGCTTTTCGATCAGCTTGGACTTCTGGACCTGATAGGGGATTTCGGTGACGACGATCTGCCAGGTGCCACGGCCCAGATCCTCGACCTGCCATTTGGCGCGGGTGCGGAACGCGCCTCGGCCGGTGGCATAGGCCTCCAGGATGCTGTCGCGGGGTTCCACGATCACGCCGCCGGTGGGGAAATCGGGACCAGGGATCAGGGCGACCAGCGCCGCATCGGTCAGGTCGGGGTCAGCCAGCAGCGCCTGGCAGCCGTCAATCAGCTCATCCAGATTGTGCGGCGGGATGTTCGTGGCCATGCCGACCGCGATACCGCTGGACCCGTTCGCCAGAAGGTTCGGAAAGGCGGCGGGCAGCACCACCGGTTCCTCTAGCCGCCCATCGTAGTTCGGGCGGAAATCGACGGCGGTCTCGTCGATGCCTTCCATCAGCGCCTCGGCGGCGGCGGTCACACGGGCCTCGGTGTAGCGACTGGCGGCCGGGTTATCCCCGTCGATGTTGCCAAAGTTGCCCTGCCCGTCGACCAGCGGGTAGCGCATGTTGAAATCCTGCGCGAGCCGCGCCATCGCGTCATAGATCGCCTGGTCGCCGTGGGGGTGGAAATCCCCCATCGTGTCGCCGCTGATCTTGGCCGATTTCAGGAACCCGCCCGTCGGCGTCAACCGCAGCCGCCGCATCGCCCAAAGGATTCGGCGGTGAACCGGCTTCAGCCCGTCACGGGCGTCCGGCAGGGCGCGGTGCATGATCGTGGAAAGGGCATAGGTCAGGTACCGCTCGCCGATCGCGCGGCTAAGCGGTTCGGACAGGGTGATGCCGGTCGGCCCCTCGATCTTGGGTTCGTCGTCGTCTGCGGTCATGGATGTTGTGTAGGGAAATCGCGCGCTGTGGTCCAGATGGCTTTCGGTGGCATCGGGGAACCTGCGGGCAAGCGATGCGTTTTTGACTCAACCCGTCGGTCGTAAGGTGTTAAGACGGGGGCAACGGGAAAATGGAATTATTCATGCTGCGCCTGACCTTGCTACTTACTGCCGGCCTGTTTGTCGCCCTTTACACCCTGGGTGAGGACAAGGGCCAGCTGCGCCCCGGCCTTGCGCTGGCGGATCGCGAAGGGCGGCTGGACGAGGTTTGGGCCGAAGCCCGCGCCAAGGCCGAGCGGGTGTCAGCCCCGGCCCCGGTTGCAAAGTCCACGCCCGTTCTGGCCGAAGCAGCGCCGCTGCCAGAGCCGGTTCTTCCCGCCCCGATCCTGCCCGCCCCGACCGTTGTTGCCGACATCAACCCTGTCGTCGAGGTCCAGCCCGGCCGCGAAGTCGTGGCAAGGGTGGAAGAGCCGGTGTTCTCGCTGACCGCCTATGGCAACGAACCCGTCCCCGGCCAGGACAGCGCCAAAGTTGCGTCAGACCCGGTGCCGGAAGCCCTGCCCTCGGGCGAGGGGACGATCTGGTACGTCAACGCCAGTTCGGTCAACGTGCGGGCCGAACCCTCGACCGATGCCGAGGTGCTGGGCAAGCTGGGCAGCGGTGAGGCGGCGCTGATGGTCGCGTCCGTCGATGGCGAATGGGCGCGGATCGTGATCCAGGGCGACGGGATGGAAGGTTACGTCGCTTTGCGCTACCTGAGCGCCGAGGCCCCCTGAGGCCCTGCCGCCCCGGGAGCGCCTGATGACTGTCCGTTCGATCCTGATCACTGGATGCTCTTCGGGCATCGGACTTGACGCGGCGCGGACGCTGCGGGCGCGTGGCTGGCGGGTGTTCGCAACCTGTCGGCAAGAGGTGGACTGCGACCGTCTGCGCGGCGAGGGGCTGGAAAGTTTCCGGCTGGACTATGCCGACGAGGCCAGCATCGCGGACGCGGTGACCGAAGTTGTCGCGCGCACCGGCGGCACGCTGGATGCCTTGTACAACAACGGGGCCTTCGCCTGTCCCGGCGCGGTCGAGGATCTGCCGCGCGGTGCCCTGCGCGCGATCTTCGAGACCAACCTTTTCGGCTATCACGACCTGACCCGCCGGGTGATCCCGCTGATGCGCGCGCAAGGCCATGGCCGGATCATCAACTGCTCTTCGGTCCTGGGCCTGGTCGGCATGACCTGGCGCGGGGCCTATGTGGCGACCAAGTTCGCGATGGAGGGGCTGACCGACGTCCTGCGGATCGAGATGCGCGGCACGGGCATCGACATCATCCTGATCGAACCCGGACCGATCACCACCAGAATCCGCGAAAACGCGATTCCGCATTTTGAAAAGTGGGTGGACTGGCAGGCTTCGGCCCGGTCGGACCAGTACAAGACCCTGCGCGGCCGTCTTTACGGCGTGAAGGCCAAGAAGGACGCGTTCGAACTGGGGCCCGAGGCGGTGACGGCAAAACTGGTGCACGCGCTGGAGGCGAAGCGGCCAAAGGCGCGCTACTATGTCACGACGCCAACCTACCTGATGGGGGCCTTGCGCCGGGTGCTGCCGACGCGGGCGCTGGACTGGCTGATCGCCAGGGGCTGACGCGTTTTTTTGGCCTTCGCTTTTCGCGAGTGCGGGCCTAGATCAGGGACAAAGGGAGAAAGCCCATGTTTTCCGATCCTCTGTTCCTGTTCGCCACCGTGGCCTGCCTTGTCGTGCTGGGCATCCTGTTGTTCGGGATCGCCACCTTCGCCAAGGGGGGTGAGTTCAACAAGCGCAACGCCAACAAGATCATGCGCTGGCGACTTGGCGTGCAGTTCGTGGCGGTGGTGGCGATCGCCGCCTTTGCCTGGTTGCGGAGCGTGAGCTGAGCCATGGTTGTCCTGTCAAAGATCTATACCAAGACCGGGGATGCCGGGGAAACCGCCTTGGGCAACGGCGTGCGGGTGGCCAAGCATTCGCTGCGGGTGTCGGCCTACGGCACCGTCGACGAAACCAATGCGACCGTCGGCCTGGCACGGCTGCATGCCAGCGGAGAGCTGGCCGAGGCGCTGAAGCGGGTGTCGAACGACCTGTTCGATCTGGGGGCCGACCTGTGCACTCCCGACCGCCATCTGGACGAAACGCGCGAATATCCGGCGCTGCGGATGATCGAAGGGCAGGTCACGCGGCTTGAACGCGAGATTGACGCGATGAACACCCGGCTGACCCCGCTGCGGTCATTCATCCTGCCGGGGGGGTCTGTCCTTGCGGCGCAGTTGCACCTGTGCCGGACGGTCTGCCGCCGCGCCGAACGGCTGTTGGTCGAAACCGCGACGATGGAGGACGTGAACCCCGAGGCGGTGCGCTATCTGAACCGCCTGTCCGACTGGTTCTTCGTCGCAGGCCGCATCGCCAACAACGACTGCAAGGACGACGTGCTGTGGGTCCCCGGCCTCACGCGCTGATCCCCTGATCGCCCCCGACGATCAAAACGCGGCGTCCTGTCGCTTGCAGGCGTCGTATTTGCTCTGTTCCGGTGCGCCCCGACGCGGTAACAGGCGGGCCAGAGCTTGTGCGGTCCTTCGGGACCAGGAACGAAGGAGTTGCGGCCATGAAGGTATTGGTCCCGGTCAAGCGGGTGATCGACTACAACGTGAAGGTGCGGGTGAAGGCGGACGGGTCCGGGGTTGACCTGGCGAACGTCAAGATGTCGATGAACCCGTTCGACGAGATTGCCGTGGAAGAGGCGATCCGGCTGAAGGAAAAGGGCATCGCGACCGAGGTTGTCGTTGTCTCCATCGGCGTCAAGCAGGCGCAGGAAACCCTGCGCAACGCGCTGGCGATGGGTGCGGACCGCGCGATCCTGATCGAAGCCACCGACAACGTCCACACCGACATCGAACCCCTGGCCGTGGCCAAGCTGCTGGCCGCCGTGGTGAAGGAAGAAGGCCCGGGTCTGGTCCTTTGTGGCAAGCAGGCCATCGACAACGACATGAACGCGACGGGCCAGATGCTTGCCGCCCTTCTTGGCTGGTCGCAGGGCACCTTTGCCTCGGAGGTTGCCATCGAAGGCGACCACGCGAAAGTGACGCGCGAAGTGGACGGCGGGCTGCAGACGATCACCGTGAAGCTGCCGACGATCATCACCGTCGATCTGCGCCTGAACGAGCCGCGCTATGCGTCGCTGCCGAACATCATGAAGGCCAAGGCCAAGCCGCTGGCGACCAAGACCCCGGCGGATTACGGCGTGGACGTCGCGCCGCGCCTTTCGGTCGTCAAGACCGTGGAACCGGCGGGCCGCAAGGCGGGCGTCAAGGTGGCCTCGGTCGCCGAACTGATTGCGAAACTCAAAGACGAAGCGGGGGTGCTCTGATGGCCGTTCTTCTTCTGGCGGATGTGGTCGAGGGCAAGCTGGCGACCGACCAGGTGGCAAAGACGCTGACCGCGGTGAAATCGCTTGGCCCGGTGACGGTGCTGGTGGCGGGCACGGGCGGCGATGCAGCGGCTGCGGAAGCCGCGACGCTGGACGGCGTGGCGAAGGTGCTGTTCGCCGACGATCACGCTTATTGCCACGGCATGTCAGAGCCCACCGCCGCGCTGGTAGTGTCGCTTGCGGGCGGGTTCGAGCATATCGTCGCGCCGTCGGGTGCGCTGTCAAAGTCGGTCCTGCCGCGCGTGGCGGCGATGCTTGACGTGATGGTGATCTCGGAAGTGCTGGCGGTGCATGACGCCGCGACCTTCGACCGGCCGATCTATGCCGGAAACGCGATCCAGACGGTCAAGACCTCGGATGCGACGAAGGTGATGACCATCCGCACCGCGACCTTCGATGCGGCGGGCAAGGGCGGCGCGGCTGCAGTCGAGAAGGTCTCGGCCTCGGTCGATGGCAGCCTCTCGGCCTGGGTCGAGGACAAGGTGGCGTCCTCGGATCGCCCAGAGCTGACCTCGGCCGGGATCGTCGTGTCGGGCGGTCGGGGCGTGGGGTCGCAGGCCGACTTTGCGCTGATCGAAAAGCTGGCCGACAAGCTGAACGCCGCCGTTGGTGCCAGCCGCGCGGCCGTCGACAGTGGCTATGCGCCGAACGACTGGCAGGTCGGCCAGACCGGCAAGGTCGTGGCACCCGACCTTTATGTGGCGGTCGGCATCAGTGGCGCGATCCAGCACCTTGCGGGGATGAAAGACAGCAAGGTCATCGTCGCGATCAACAAGGACGAAGAGGCGCCGATCTTCCAGGTCGCCGATTACGGGCTGGTGGCGGACCTGTTCACCGCCGTGCCGGAACTGATCGAAAAGCTGTAAAGGAAGGTGGGCAGCATTGCCCACCCTACCCCGCGACAGATCTGGGGCCGCCTTCGGGTGGCCCTTTCGTTTGTCAGATCATGCCGGACACCACCGGGGCCAAAGCGGCGGCGATAGCTGCGTGAACGCTGGCACCGGGCAGGCTGGCGGCCTGCGCCACCTCGGTCTCGGGGCAGGTCCTGTCATCCACTGTCGCAACGGCATCTACCATGACAAGGTCGGCGATGGCGGGGCGCAGGGCGTCCAGCAAGGCGTGGTCGACGAACAGCGGGCCGGGGCCAAGGTCGGCATCCGGCAGCGCAGAATCAGCCAACCACAGTAGCACCCGGCGTGGCGGAAGATGCGCCAGAAGCTGCCGCGTGCGGGCCAGCCATGTGACCTGCAACGCCTGCCGTACGGTCTGGAACCGCTGCGGATCGGTGCGGTAGAGGACCTGGAGCAGGTGGCGGGTAAAGTGGATGTCGGCCAGGTCCACCTCGGGGTACAGGTCGCGCAGCGCGGGGCTGGCGGCAAGGAAACGGTCATTGCGGCGGGCGTGGACCGTGTAGAACGGGTTTGACAGCGTGTCGGCCCCGGTAACCTGCACCACGGCAACCCGGGCGCGGGCGGCGATGTCCAGCGTCGCGCGGTCGGCAAGATAGAAATCCGGTCCGGCATTCTGCGCGCCCAGGTTGGCGACGGGCTGGCCCAGCGCCTGTTCCACAAGGTCGGCGAAGGGCGTGGCGACATATTTGCCAAAGGTCGCAGACCCGCCCAGCAGCGCGACATAGGGCCGCGACAGGTCACGTTCGGGCCCGCGGAACACGGCCCGGCTGGCACCATACCGGCACGGAAAATAGTCAAGCGCCCCCGCGCCCGCAGGAATCGTCATCATCACACCACCCGATTGCAGTCTACCCAAGGCAAAGTCTGGCAGGCTGTGGTTGCCGAATGGCTAAAGTCTGGCGGGTGCCGACAAGTCTAGGCATTTTGCCCGTCCTTGCGTGGGCCAAGGCCAGCGGGCATAAGCGGTCTGGTCAGACAGAGGGTGCAAGCCATGGAAATCAAGCTGGTGGGCGTGGTCGGTGCCGGGCAGATGGGCAACGGGATCGCGCATGTCTTTGCGCTGGCCGGTTATAACGTTGTAATGACAGACATTTCCGAAGACAGTCTGTCCCGGGCGCTTGGCACCATCGAAAAGAACATCGAACGCCAGGTGTCGCGCGGCAAGGTGATGCCCGCCGACAAGCGCGCGGCGATGGAGCGGATTTCGACCACGTTGAAGCTGGCCGATCTGGGGCAATGCGACCTGATCATCGAGGCCGCGACTGAGCGCGAGACGGTCAAGCAGGCGATCTTCGAGGACCTTCTGCCACACCTGAAGCCGACGACGATCCTGACCTCGAACACCTCGTCGATTTCCATTACTCGGCTTGCCAGCCGCACCGACCGGCCGGAAAAGTTCATGGGCTTCCACTTCATGAACCCGGTTCCGGTGATGCAGCTGGTGGAACTGATCCGGGGCATCGCGACGGATCAGGAAACCTGGGACACGTTGCATGAGGTTGTCAGAAAGCTGGGCAAAACAGCGGCTTCGGCCGAGGACTTTCCCGCCTTCATCGTCAACCGCATCCTGATGCCGATGATCAACGAGGCGGTCTATACGCTGTACGAAGGCGTGGGCTCGGTGAAATCCATCGACGAGTCGCTGAAGCTGGGTGCCAATCACCCGATGGGTCCGCTGGAACTGGCGGATTTCATCGGGCTGGATACCTGCCTTGCGATCATGAACGTGTTGCACGAGGGGCTGGCCGATACCAAGTACCGGCCCTGTCCCTTGCTGACGAAGTATGTCGAGGCCGGGTGGCTGGGCCGCAAGACGCAGCGGGGGTTTTACGACTATCGCGGCGAGGTGCCGGTGCCGACGAGGTAACGGGAGGCGGCTATGTTGCGCGAAGACCGCGAACGGTCGATCAAGATCGCCCTCCTGTCCAGCCTGTTCCGAATGAAGTTTGGCGGGGAAACCTGTGCCACACCGATCAGTGGCGCGACCTTCTCGACTGCCGACCACGACCAAGAAATGGAATGGCTCACGGAAACTGTCGAACCGCTGCGAATTCTGAGCAGCGAACGCGTCCAATATGACACGCTGGCCTACAGGCTGATCTTTCAGGGCAGCACCCTTGCCGACTACCTGCAATCCGCGTCCGAGGTCAACGACTTGGACGGCAAGAAGATCCTGCTCACATTCCTCCGCAGTTCCTCCACGTTCGATCCCCGACGCCACACGCGCGGCGACCCTCCGCGCCCCTCGCTGCCCACCACGCGCGAGGCCTTTGCATCGCCCGCTCACTTCGTTCCAGTTCTCGACGCCCTTTGTCTGGACGGTTACTGCGACCGCAAGGGGCCCATGTTCCAATGGACGGATAAGATCGCGCCTCTTATGGAGGAAGCTTGGCTATGGATCGACGGAGTGCTCGCAACGGAAGTGCGCCAACGTGAGCTCTTGCGGATGTGGGATACCATGCCGCCGAAGACTCGTGCGATGGTGGTGACCACGGACGGTACCCTAGACCTTCGACGCCTTTCGGTCGTTTGGGGACATTTCTGGTACGATGGCGCGTGGCACGACGAACCTGGAAACGAACAAAGCTTCCAAAGGAGCGGCGTGATTGGCGGCAGCTTCAACCAAACACTTGAGCTGGCTGAACTCCTGGAGGACCGTGCTCAGAAGCAAGCTTTGGGAAGCAGGCCCCCGGTTGCTGGCCGTCTGCGCGGATTTCTTTCACGGCTCTTGCGTCGCTAGGTGCCGCGACCCTTGGCGCTAGCGCCCGCCACGTCCCAACCCCAGCGTATGATCGCGCAGCCAGGCCAGGAACCCGCGCGGGTTGCCTTCCCACTTCTTCAGCTCTTCTGCCGGGATCGGGTGGCCGATCACCGGGCGCTGCGGCTTGAAGAGCGACCGCTTGATTTCGTACAGCAGCAGGCCCTGCCGCACCGTGTCCGACACCTGATTGGCGATCTGGAACGCGCGGGAATTCTGGCCGGGGAAGTAGATCGGCAGGATCGTCGCGCCCGAGGATTTGACGATCTTGTGGGTGAAGACGTTCCATTCGCCCTCGACCGCGCGGCCCCACCAGCCGGGGCTCATCGCGACCTTGCCGGCGGGGAAAAGGATGATCACCCCCCCGGCCTTGAGGTGCTTCATCGTTTCGTCCCGCATCTGCAGGCCCAGCTCGCGCGCGTTGTCTTCGTGCGGGAAGGGGACGGGGATCATGAATTCTTCGACTTCGGGGATCCCGGTCAGCAGGGACCGGGTCAGGATCTTGAAGTCCGACCGGACGCGGTTGATCATTTCGGCCATGACCATGCCGTCAACCAGGCCCGAGGGGTGGTTCGCCACCACGACCAGCGGGCCGGTCGCCGGAATGCGGGCGATTTCGTCGGCCGGGGTGTCGATCCGGATGCCCATGTGGCGGATCGCCTTGGGCCAGAACGGCGCACCGAAGGGCGCGCCGGACTGTTCAAAGCTGCGGATCAGACGCAGAAGCTGGATCTTCGCGGTCAGCCATTCGATGACGCGGATCGTCCCGGCCTTCCACGGATTGCGGAACGTGCCGGCATAGGACAACCGCCGCATGTCGTACTGGCGGTCAGCCCGACCGGCCGCAGACGTCGGCGTCTCGGTGGCGATCTGGCTGTGGTCTGTCACTAAGCGGCTATCCCCAGGGTCGCCACGACAGAGTCGCGGCCTATCCGCTCAATAGTCCTCTCCGAACCGGGCCGCAACAAGGGCCTCCAGCGCATCGGCGAGTTTCTCCGCATCCGCCCCGCTGCAGGTCACGTCGATCGTCGTTCCACGCGACGCCCCCAGCATCAGAAGGCCCATGATCGAATCGCCCGACACGTCCATGCCGTCCTTGGTCACGGTGGCACGGGCCTCGTGCTGTTCGACGACTTCGACGAACTTGGCGCTGGCCCGGGCATGCAGGCCCTTTTCGTTGATGATGCGGAAGGTCCGGCTGGTCATGCGTCAGGCCCCACCGCCAAGGTCGAGCGAGTTGATGTATTTGCGCCCGGCATCCAGCGCGGCAGCAACGGCTTCGGGCACCGCCATGTCGCGCGACTTTGCCAGCTTGATCAGCATCGGCAGGTTCGCCCCATACAGGATGCGGCGGCCAGAGGTGGCACAGGCGGGCAGCGACAGGTTGGACGGCGAGCCGCCGAACATGTCCGTCACCAGGACAACGCCGTGCCCAATGTCCACCGCATCGGCGGCGACGCAGATTTCCTGCTGCTTGGCGTTGCGGTCGTGGTCATCTTCGATGGCGATGGCGCGGACGCCGTCCTGCTTGCCCACGACATGTTCCACCGCCGAGAGGTATTCCCGCGCCAGACCGCCATGTGCCACGATCACGATACCGATCAAGCGCCTGCTACCTTTGATGCGTCGGGCTGCGCCTCGGCGCCCCTGCGTTCCAGTTCCCGATGACGTTTTGACACTGGCCAGCCCGCCTCTGCAAGCACTGAACCGATCCTTTCCGCTACGGCGACCGATCTGTGTTGCCCGCCGGTACAGCCAAAGCCGATGGCAAGATGCGCCTTGCCTTCCTCCAGATGGGCCGGAAGGAGAAACAGAAGAAGGTCGCGCAACCTTTGGAAGAATTCAGCAAAGCGGGGGTCGCTTTGGACAAAGGCATCGACCCGGGAATCACGACCGTCCAGCGCCCGCAGCGCCGGTTGCCAGTGCGGATTGGCCAAAAAGCGGCAGTCAAAGATCATGTCCACCCCGCGCGGCACGCCCCGCTTGTAGCTGAAGGACTGCACAGAGACGGACAGCCGACCGGCAGGGCTGGTGTCGAACAGGGCTGCAACCTCGGCCTTGAGGTCGTGCTGGTTCAAGTCGGTGGTGTCGATCAGATGATCGGCCCGCACCCGGATCGGGGCCAGCAGGTCAATCTCGCGTTCGACCCCCTGGGCGGGGGTCTCATTGGGGGCAAGGGGATGGCGGCGGCGGGTTTCGGAATAGCGGCGGATCAGAGTGCCGGGCGCGCAGTCCAGATACAGCACCTCCAGCGCCACGCGGGGGTCGCGGGTCAGGCTGTCGATCAGCTCGATCAGGGCGGTGGCGTTGAAGTCGCGGTTGCGCACGTCCAGCCCCAGCGCGATGGGGCGGCCCAAAGGCGCGCCATCGACCAGGCGGGGGACCAGCGACAGGGGGATGTTGTCGATGCCTTCATAGCCCAGATCCTCCAGCACGCGGATCGCCGTTGTCCGCCCGGCGCCCGAGGGGCCGGTGACAAAGACGAGGCGGTGATCGGCGTCGGGGGTCATCCTTTGGTCCATGGCGGGCGTCATGCCTGCCGTCCGTGGCGAAGATAAAGCATCAACGCAGCGGGAAAATGGTCATTCTGCGCCTGCAGCACAAGATCGACCTCACATCCCAGGATCGTGATCCGGCGGCGGGGTGGCAGACGCTGGTCTTCGGTCTGCGACAGGTCGGCGACCAGGGCGATTTCGGCTTCGTCCAGGGGTGGCGCGCGCAGAAGGCCCAGGCCGCGCGCCTCGATCAGGCCCTTGATCGGCGCGGGGCAGCGGGCGGTCAGGCGGCCCGACTGCGCCGTCAGGTCCGTCCGGTCGTCCGCGACCAGCAGCGCCCCCAGCGCGATCAGCTGCAAGGCCAGCGCCGACTTGCCCGCGCCCGAGGGGCCAAGGATCAGAAGGCCCCGGCCATTGACCGCGACGGTAGAGGCATGAAGCGTCTGTCGGACCTCGGTCACACCGGCAGGCCGACGACAAACCGCGCGCCCAGAGGGTCAGAGGCGGGGTCGGCGGCGGTGGGGCGGATGTTCTCTGCCCAGATCACGCCGCCATGCGCCTCGACGATCTGCTTGGAGATCGCCAGCCCAAGGCCGGAGTGCTTGCCGAATTCGGCCTGCGGGCGTTCGGAGTAGAAGCGCTTGAACACCTTGGTCAGCGCCTGTTCGGGGATGCCGGGGCCGGTGTCTTCGACCACCACAAGCACGCGGTTTTCGCGGCGGCGGGCCCAGACGCGGACGGCGTCGCCTTCTTCGCAAAAGGAAATCGCGTTGGTGACCAGGTTGACGAACACTTGCGCCAGCCGCGCCTCCAGCCCGTGAATGACGATGGGGTCGGACGGCAGGTCGATGATGAAATCCACCCCCTTCTCGCCCGCCTGCTGCGACAGGTACTGGCAGAGATTCGAGAGGGTTTTCAGAAGGTTGAACTCCTCCTCTTCCTCCTTCACCAATTCGCTGTCCAGCCGCGACGCGTTGGAGATGTCGCTGACCAGCCGGTCCAGGCGGCGCACGTCATGTTCGATCACGTCCAGCAGCTTTTCGCGCTGGTCTTCCTTCTTCACAAACCGCAGGGAGCCGACGGCGGACCGCAAGGACGCCAGCGGGTTCTTGATTTCATGCGCCACATCGGCGGCAAACTGTTCGTTGGCGTCGATCCGGTCATACAGCGCCGACACCATGCCCCGCATGGCGACGGACAGACGGCCGATTTCGTCCGGGCGGGCGGCAAGGTCGGGGATGCGGACGCGGGACGGGGCCACGCGGCGGGCGTCGCGGTCGCGGCCAAGCTCGGCTGCGGCGGCAAGGTCGCTGAGCGGGTTGGAAATGGTCGAGGCCAGCATCAGGCTAAGGCCGATGGAGACCACCACGGCAAAGAGAAAGATCTGCAGGATCTGCTCGCGCTCATACCGCACCAGCCGGTCGATCTGCACCGAGGTCGAGGACAGCGCGACCACGCCGACGATATCGCCGCCCACGGTGATCGGGGTTGCGACTGAAAAGAACAGGCTGCCCTCGCTGTCGCGGGTCGTGCGGGTCGTGGTGGTGCCGTTCAGCGCGCCAGTCAGCGCCCCGCGTGCCTTGGCAACGGCGTCGATGGTTTCGGTCCGGATCGGACTGCCCTGGCGCAACAGGACGGTGACCGCATTCCAGACGTTTTCCAGAAAGTCGGTCAGGATGGTCGGGCGACCGGGGTCGTCGATCAGCGTGTCCGTCCCCTGCCCGACCTTGGACGCAAGCAGCGCCCCGGCGGGATCGAAGATGAAGACCTCGACCACGGGATCGACGTTCATCGTGGCCAAGGGATCGCGAAAATCGAACCCGGTGCCCCCCGCACCCAGCCGCGCCTCGTAGACGGTGGCGACAAGTTCGGCCTGCCGCGCCATCGCGTACTGGCGCTGCAGGGCCAGACTGTCGCGGAACGGGTTCATGAACAGCACGCCCACGACCAGCATGACCAGCGCCATCAGGTTGAAGACGATGATCTTGCGCGCCAGAGGTGACCGATTCAGCGCGACGATGCTGCGCCCGCCCCGGCCTTCCTTCAGCCGTTCGACGGTGGCATCGGGGGAAACCCAATCCTCGCCCAAAAGCACATCGCCCGACCGTTTCGGGCGATAGGCTTCCAGGCTGCCAATCCGCGGGGCCGAGGTCATGTCAGGACCGGGTCACTCTTCGTTGTAGCGATAGCCGATGCCGTACAGCGTCTCGATCGCCGAGAACGTGTCGTCCACCGACCGCATCTTCTTGCGCAACCGCTTGATGTGGCTGTCGATGGTGCGATCATCGACATAGACCTGATCGTCATAGGCCACATCCATCAGCTGATCGCGCGATTTCACGAATCCGGGGCGTTGCGCCAGCGCCTGCAACAGCAGGAATTCGGTCACGGTCAGCGACACTTCGCGGCCCTTCCAGGTGACGGAATGGCGCAAGGGGTCCATCCGCAGCGCACCGCGTTCCATCATCCGGGTTTCTTCGGTGGCCGCCGCTTCGCCGGTGTTGATCGCCTCTTGCCGGCGCAGCAGCGCGCGGATGCGTTCGACCAGCAGGCGCTGGCTGAAGGGCTTTTTGACGTAGTCGTCGGCCCCCATGCGCAGGCCCAGAACCTCGTCGATCTCGTCGTCCTTGGAGGTCAGGAAGATCACCGGGATCGAGGTTTTCTGCCGCATGCGTTGCAGCAGATCCATCCCGTCCATCCGGGGCATCTTTATGTCCAGCACGGCCATGTCGGGCATGCGGCGATTGAACGCCTCTAGCGCGGACTGGCCGTCATTGTAGGTCTCGACCTCGAAGCCTTCGGCTTCAAGGGTCATCGCGACCGAGGTCAGAATGTTCCTGTCGTCGTCCACGAGGGCGATGCGCGACATCTTCGGGCCTCCCTGTAACTGCTACTGTCTTATGAATATTTTCGCCGATTGTCCGCTTGAAGGTGTCGATAATCAACAGGAAAGCGAATCACTTTGTCAGAACTGCGCAAAAGGGTGGCAATTTCGCCGCCATGCGCGGCAAATCCGGCAGGGGGTCGAGGTTGATGGCGCTAACGCCGGAATGATTGCGCTAACGCATTGAAAACACGCTATTCTACTGCGGAACCACCATGCTATAGCCGGGGGGTGATCAGGCCCTACAAGGGGTTGATCACGGGCATCCCTTGGCCCGGATGCCAGGGAGGAAACCGCCGCGACCTGTTTTGCGGCCTTTTCGGAGCTTGCAGGATGACAGACCACTCCGCGCGCGGACGCGTGAACCCGCTTCACCAGCTTCAGCATCAGGACATGTCGGGTGTGGCGGTCGCCCACTACAACTATGCCGAGGCGGCTCTGGTCGAAGCAGCGGTCGCGCGGGGCGAAGGGCGGCTGGGTCTGGGCGGGGCGTTCCTGGTTGAAACCGGGCAATTCACCGGGCGGTCTCCGAAAGACAAGTTCGTGGTCCGCACACCGGCCACCGAAGGCACGATCTGGTGGGAGAACAACGCCGCGATGACGCCCGAGGCGTTCGCACGCCTGAAGGCCGACATGCTGGCGCATGTGAAGGGCAGCGAGCTGTTCGTGCAGGACCTGTACGCCGGGGCCGATCCGATTCACCGGCTGGACGTGCGGGTGGTGACCGAACTGGCCTGGCACGGGCTGTTCATCCGCCACCTTCTGCGCCGCCCGGCGCGCGCCGAGCTGGACAGCTTCGTGCCGGACTGGACCGTGATCAACCTGCCGTCGTTCAAGGCCGACCCGGCGCGGCATGGCTGCCGGACGGAAACCGTGATCACGCTGAACTTTGACGAAAAGTGCGTGCTGATCGCCAACACGGCCTATGCGGGGGAAAACAAGAAGGCGGTGTTCACGGTGCTGAACTACCTTCTGCCGGACAAGGGCGTGATGCCGATGCATTGCAGCGCCAACCATGCCATCGGCAACCCGGTCGATGCCGCCGTGTTCTTCGGCCTGTCGGGCACGGGCAAGACCACGCTGTCGGCCAGCCCTGACCGCACGCTGATCGGCGACGACGAACACGGCTGGTCGGATCGCGGCATCTTCAACTTCGAGGGCGGCTGCTACGCCAAGACCATTGATCTCTCGCCCGAGGCCGAGCCGGAGATCTATGCCACCACCCACCGTTTCGGCACGGTGGTGGAAAACATGGTCTTTGACCCCGAAACGCTGGAACTGGACTTTTCCAACCGCAGCCTGACCGAAAACACCCGCTGCGCCTATCCGCTGGAGGCGATTTCGAACGCCAGCGCCACCGGCCTTGGCGGGCCGCCGCGCCATGTGGTGATGCTGACCTGCGATGCGTTCGGGGTGCTGCCGCCCATCGCGCGGCTGTCGCCCGCGCAGGCGATGTATCACTTCCTGTCCGGCTTCACCTCCAAGGCCGCCGGGACCGAACGGGGCGTGACCGAGCCGCAGCCCACCTTCTCGACCTGCTTTGGCGCGCCGTTCATGCCGCGCCGCCCCGAGACCTATGGCAAGCTCTTGCAAGCCAAGATCGCCAAGCAGGGCGCGTCGTGCTGGCTGGTGAACACCGGCTGGACCGGCGGCGCCTATGGCACGGGCAAGCGGATGCCGATCCGCGCGACGCGGGCGCTTCTGGCGGCGGCGCTGGACGGATCGCTGGCGGGCGGGGCGTTCCGCCGCGACCCGGTCTTCGGCTTTGACGTGCCGGTCGCGGTGCCGGGCGTGGATGCCGCCCTGCTGGACCCGCGCCGGACCTGGGCCGATCCGGCTGCCTATGATGCGCAGGCGGCAAAGCTGGTCGGCATGTTCCAGAAGAACTTTGCCCAGTATGTGCCCTATATCGACGAGGATGTCCGGGCCGCAGCCATCGGCTAGACCAGCGCCTGCCTGACCATGTTCAGGCCGGTCAGCACCAGCAACGCTTGCGTCCAGCGGCGGAAACGCTGCTGGTCCAGCCGGTCCTGGATGGCATAGCCCGCATAAAGCCCCGCCAGCGCGGGCAGGCACAGGGCGGCGGAAAACGCCAGCGTCTGCGCGTTCGCCAGCCCGGTTCCCAGGTGCGACAGCAACAGCGCTACCGCGCCGATCAGGAACACCACGCCCTGCGCGCGGATTGCCGTCACCTTGTCCGCCCCGGTTGACAGCAACAGCACCAGCAAGGGCGGCCCCCAGATGCCGGAAATCCCGCCATAAAGCCCTCCGACCACGCCCAGCGCCCATTCGGCCCGGGCGCGGTGGTGCAGCTTGATCGCCAGGCTGCGCCCCATCAGTTGCAGCGCGGCAAAGGCGGTGATCGGCACGCCCAAAAGCAAAAGGTAGGCGCTGCGCGGGATAAGGTCGGCAAACGGGGCCGACACCGCGATGCAGATCACAGTGGCGATCAGGAACCGGCGGTAGGTCAGCGCGGTCTCTTTTGCCGGGCCGGTGCCCTGGCGAAAGGCCTGGCTGATGTTGGTGACCAGCGTGGGCAGGATCAGCCCGGCCAGCGCCAGTTCCTTGGGCAGGAAGATCGCGAAGGCCGACACCAGGATCATCGGCATGGCAAAGCCGACCGCGCCTTTGACAAAACCCGCGACCAGCGTCACCACCAGCGCGGCAACGAAGACCCCGGTGCCAAGTCCGGCCATGAAGACGTCCATTGTTCCCCCGCCCTTGCGCGCGCCCGTTCTGGCAGGGGCGCGGGCCAAGGGAAACCCCTGATCGGTCCTGGTTGACGCCGGGCGGGTCAGCGGCTTTGATCCGGTCAGACCATGGAGATCCGCATGTTCCACGTCCTTCGCCTGGTGACAATTCTGGCGCTGCTTTCCCTGCCGCTGCGGCCCGCCCTGGCCGAACCGGCGGCGCCCTGGACGGCCCAGGGCATCAAGATCGCGGATTTCGGCATCTACTGCCCGGTTGAAACCGCCGGGACCGAGGCCGCGCCGGACACCTCGCTGGGGTACATCCACAACTTGTCGGGCACGCCGGTGATCGTGTTTCACCAGCAACAGGTCCCGGCGCGGCTGGGCGTGCATTTCGGGGTGATCGTGCAGTCGCTGCGCGACATTCCCGAAGTGCGCAACGTGACCTGGTTGCCGGGGGCCAAGACGCCCGAAGTCTGGATGTCCAGCCTTAGCGGATCGCGGCCCCTGGCGCGGGGCTTTCTGTTCGAGGCGGACCGCGAGCTGGTCACCGGGCTGTGGCGGATGGAGGCCTATGACGGCGACACCCTGCTGTACAGCATCGAATGGGAGGTCCTGCCCCCCGAGGCGCTGCCCGGCATCGGTTCGGACTGCGAGTTCATGTCGTGACGCGGTGGCCTCTGGCGCTGGTCCTTCTGACAACCCCTCTGCTGGCCGACCCGGCCCCGCCCGCGCCGGGACCGCTGATCGCCGATCTGGAGGTCGGCGTGTTCTGCGCCCTGCAGGCGATGGACCAACGCCCCGCTCCGGGCACCTTGTCGGGCTGGATCCATGTCCCCGAAGGCGAGATCACCTTTCACTGGCCGGGCCGTCAGGTCGTTCCGGCCTTCATCGGCCTGGCCTTTGGCGTCAAGGCGCGGATGGTGCAGGGATCGGCCGCCCCCTACGCCGAAATGCGGGTCTACCGCCCCGGCAGCGACGTGCCCGAGGTCTGGGGATCGGCCTTTGGCGATCTGAGCGACTCGGTCGCCTTCTTCCGCTTTGACCATGACCACGAGCTTTTGCCCGGCATCTGGCGGTTCGAGGCCTGGGATGCCGGAACCCTGCTGTATTCGGTCGAGTTCGAGGCCGTGCCCGCCGCTGCCCTGCCCGAGATCACCGATGCCTGCGGGGCGGTGTCCTGAACGGATGCGACACTTTAATTCGCCCTGACGTCAGTGATTGAAATCTTGTTGCGCCGCAACTGCGAAGGCGCTAGGTCTTCGCAGATGCAGAATCCCGCCGCCGGAGCGCCCCATGCCGCATGATGGACAGTCCATGCCCGACCCCGCATTCCTTGCCGATCTTCGCACCTTGACCGCCGACACCCTGCCGGAGGTCGAGTTTCTGCTGACCGAAGCGCAGGCGCAACTGAAGGGCGAGGTGTCGGTCAGCGGCAAGGTCTCGGCGGCGGCGCTGGAGGCGCGGCAGGATCAGGCGCACGCGCTGTCCTGGCTTGCGACCTATGTCGAGGGCCTGCGGCAGTTGCAGGCCTGGGCCGACCAGCTGGCGGCCCGCGGCGCGTTCGGCCCGATGGAAACGCTGATCCTGCAGATCGGCTTTGGCGAATACCTGTCGCAGATCGCGGGCGGCATCCCGATGAGCCAGCTGGAGATCGCCCGGCTGGCCGATCTTGGCCTGACCTGGACCCCCGGCGACGCGGCGGCACGGCTGATCGCGGGCGGCAACACGCAAGAGTCGCGCGCCGCGCTGGTCGCCTGCATGCGCGACAACCACGGCCGCGCGACCTTTGGCGCAACCGGCCTGGACGAAGAGCTGGAGATGATCCGCGACCAGTTCCGCCGCTATGCCGATGAAAAGGTCATCCCCTTCGCCCAAGCCTGGCACCTGAAGGACGAACTGATCCCGATGGAGATCATTCAGGACCTGGCCGGGATGGGTGTCTTCGGCCTGACCATCCCGGAATCCTATGGCGGGTTCGGTCTGTCCAAGGCCAGCATGGTCGTGGTCAGCGAAGAACTGTCGCGCGGCTATATCGGGGTCGGGTCCCTGGGCACCCGGTCCGAGATCGCCGCCGAGCTGATCCTGTGCGGCGGCACGGAAGAGCAGAAGCAGAAATGGCTGCCGGGCCTTGCCAGCGGGGAAATCCTGCCGACGGCGGTGTTCACCGAACCGAACACCGGGTCCGACCTTGGGTCCTTGCGGACGCGGGCGCGCAAGGTGGGCGACGGCTGGGAAATCACCGGCAACAAGACCTGGATCACTCATGCCGCCCGCACGCATGTGATGACCGTCCTGGCCCGGTCGGGGGACGCAACCAGCGACTATCGCGGGCTGTCGATGTTCCTGGCGGAAAAGACGCCGGGGACCGATGCGGCTCCGTTCGTCGATCCGGGCCTGTCGGGCGGCGAGATCGAGGTTCTGGGCTACCGTGGCATGAAGGAATACACCGTCAACTTCGACGGCTTTGCGGTGAAGGGCGAAAACCTGCTGGGCGGCGTCGAGGGCCAGGGCTTCAAGCAACTGATGCAGACGTTTGAATCGGCCCGCATCCAGACCGCCGCCCGCGCCGTGGGTGTGGCGCAATCGGCGCTGGAGACCGGGATGCAATACGCGCTGGACCGCACGCAGTTCGGCAAGGCGCTGATCGAGTTTCCGCGCGTCGCCGGAAAGCTGGCGATGATGGCGGTGGAAATCATGATCGCCCGGCAGCTGACCTATTTCTCCGCCTGGCAAAAGGACAACGACAAGCGCTGCGATCTGGAGGCCGGCATGGCCAAGCTTCTGGGCGCGCGGGTCGCCTGGGCGGCGGCCGACAACGCGCTGCAGATCCACGGCGGCAACGGCTTTGCGCTGGAATACCGCATCAGCCGCATCCTGTGCGACGCGCGTATCCTGAACATCTTTGAAGGCGCGGCGGAAATCCAGGCCCAGGTCATCGCGCGGCGGTTGCTGGACTGACGCTTGCCCGGCGTCAGCCCGCCAGAAGCGGCACTTTCGGACAGACGCCTTGATTTGCCGCGACCCCGACCTCATTCTTCAGGTCAGGGTCAGGAGGCCGGGATGGAACTTGTGCTGTTGACAGGCGCATCGGGCTTCATCGCCAAGCATGTGGCGCTAAAGCTTTTGAACGCGGGTTATTCGGTGCGCGGCACTCTGCGGCGGCTGGACCGGGCCGAGGAGGTGCGCGCCGCCATCGCCCCGCATCTGAACCAAAGCGCCGGGCAGTTGTCCTTTGTGCAGGCCGACCTGGAATCGGACGCCGGATGGGCCGAGGCGTTCGAGGGTGTCAGCGCGCTGGTCCACACCGCCTCGCCCTTTCCGATCTCGCAGCCCAAGGACCCTGCGGTCCTGATCCGCCCGGCGGTAGAGGGCACCGAACGGGTGCTGAAAGCGGCGGCGGCAGCGGGGGTGGAACGGGTGATCCTGACCTCGTCCGTGGTCGCGGTGATCAACGAATCCAAGCTGGACACGCTGCAGGACGAGGCCGACTGGTGCGACGTGCATCTGTCGACCACCACGGCCTATGGCAAGTCGAAGACCCTGGCGGAACGGACGGCTTGGGAACTGGCCAAGGCCCGGCATCTGAAGCTGACCACGATCAACCCCGGTTTCGTGCTGGGCCCGCCGCTGGACGGGCAGTACGGATCCTCGGTGGGATTCGTCGAGCGGCTGCTGAAGGGCCGCGACCCGATGCTGCCGCAGTACGGGCTGCCGGTCGTCGATGTCCGCGACGTGGCCGAGATGCATCTGCGGGCGCTGATGCGGCCGGAAACGGCGGGGCGGCGGTTCATCGCGTCGGCGGGGTCGATGGCGATGGTGGACATGGGCCGCACGCTGAAGGCGGCCTACCCCACGCGGCGGATCCCGACGCGCGAGGCGCCGCAATTCCTGGTCCGGGTCCTGTCCCTGTTCGACCGCGACATCCGGGCGATCCTGCCCCGGCTGGGCCATCTGGAGCGGGTGTCGAACGCCCGCGCGGTCAAGGAGTTGGGGATGGAATTCACCGCCCCGAAAACCGCGCTTCTGGTTGCCGCCGACTGGCTGGTCAAGCACGGCAAGGCCTGGAAGCAGACCTAGACGCCACCCCGCGACGGGCGCGGCGTGCCAAGCCGCGGGTGCAACCGGCCCGCGATGGCCCAGGCCGACAGAAGCCCGACCCCCGCTGCGACAAAGATCCCCGGCAGGGGCGCCATGAACAGCACCAGCCAGGCCGCGCCCGGTGTCAGGATGCCCGACACGTCGCGAAAGCTGGAATAGACGGCCGACATCTCGGTCCGCTCGCTGGGTTTGACCGACATCAGGAACGGCAGGCCGCCAACCACGTCCAGAAAGACAAGCAGGGTCGAGGCCGTCATCACCAGCGCAACCGTGGCCCAGGGCAGCACGGACAGCAGACCGGCGGCAAGAAACAGCGCCCCGCACAGGCCAAAGGCCAGACGGACCGACCGGCGGACCGACAGGCGGCGGACCAGGCGGTTCAGGACCGGCGCGGTGAACAAAAGCGCGTTCGTCGTCGACAGCGCCATGCCTCCGACCTTGTCGCCCAGGCCCGCCTCGATGCAGAAGATCGGCAGGTAGACGACATAGACCCACCAGCCGCAACTGCGCATCACGGCAAAGGTCCAACCCGCGATCAGCCTTGGTTGGGTGAAGAACCGGCCCAGATAGCCCAGCGGATTGACCGCCGGACGCTTGGCGCGGGTGATCTGCTTGCCGTTGCCCAGGCGCAGCACCCAGAAGCTGGTCAGAAGGACCAGCGAAAAGCCCCCGGCTACCAGGAACGGCAGCGCCGTCCATTGGTGATACAGCCACACCCCCGCCAGCGGCCCGATGGTCCAGGCGCTTGCGGCATAGACCATCTGCGTCGACTGGCTGCGCCCCAGGTTCGCGCGGTCGACATAGTCCAGCACATAGGCGTTCAGGCAGACGAACACCGTCACCGTCGCCATCGCGTTGCACATCAGCGCCAGCGGCACCGACCAGCCGGTCCCCAGCGCTCCCAGAGAGTTGCCGATCAGATACAGCACCACACCGCCGGTATAGGTCCAGCGCCGGGGCACCCAACGCGCGGCCCAGGGCACCATCAGCCCCCAGACCAGCGCGACGATCCCCGACAGAAAGAAGATCACCGAAGTCGATTGCGCGTCGCCCAGCGTGTCATAGACCACCAGCGGCATGGTCGAGATCAGCGTCCCGCGAATGGTGGCATCAAGGCCAGACAGCAGCGCGAAATGCTCGATCCGGGGTGTGGGGCTGTGCTTCAGCGCAAGCGGCAGGTAACGGGTGGCCATGGCCGACTTCGACCGCCGAAGCCGGGTTCCGTCTGTCACGGCTGCGACATTTGTCGTCGTTTCAGGCCGCGTTTGGTTTCGGGCCACGTTTGGTTTCAGGTCGGGATTGGGTTCGGGCCGGGTGTGGTTTCAGGCCGGGATTGGTTTCAGGTCGGGTGTGGTTTCAGGCTGGCTGCGCGATCAGGTCCAGCAGCCGCGCCCGCGCCTCGGGCAAGGGCTTGTCGTGCAGGACCGGACGCAGGCCGCGATCCAGGAAGAACCCGGTCAGCCGCAAGCCGTCGGACAGGGCGGCTGGCCCCAGCGCCCCGTCGCCCTGCAACCCGACGGGCAGCGGCAGCAGCCGGTCCGCCCAGTCCCCCGCCGCCTGTGCCGTGACCGCCCGCCCGGTTTTCGGGCTGACATAGGCCAGACCGTCCGTCGCCCCCGTTACCGCGCATGACCCCAGGTCCAGCCCGAAGCCCAGTTCCTCCAGAAGCCTCAGTTCCCAGCGAAGGTAGGCGCTGGTCCAACCCGGGTCGCCGAACCGGTCGAACAGCGCCAGCGTCACCCCCCACAGCGCCGGATGCGGTTCGCGTTCCGGCAAGGCTACCCGCAACAGCGCGCAGGCCGACAGAAGCCCCGCCAGCGCCAGCCGGTCCGACAGCAGATGCGCCCGCGATTTCAACGGCTCGACCGTAAAGGCCCCAAGATGGTCATCCAGCCGCGCCCGCCAGTCCAGCGTCAACCCGGTTCCCGGCTGCAGGGTTGCCGCCATCCTGCGCGACGCCCCGCCGCGCACAACGCCCGCATGACGACCATGCGCCGCGGTCAGAACCTCGATGATCGCCGAGGTTTCGCCATGCGGCCGGGTGGAAAGTAGAATGCCCTCGTCGCGCCAGTCCATCGCCGGACTATCCCGCGCGGCAGGCCGGGGCGCAACCTAATCCGACAGCCCGTCCTGATCCAGCAACGTGCGGCCCGCCCGATCCTCCAGCTCGATCACCCACAGATCGGGATCGCGGCTGCGGGTCCGTGCGACCAGCACATCGACATCCGTCTCGGCCCCTTCGGCCAACAGGATCCAGGCCCGCGCGCCGGTCATCAGGTCCGACCGCCGCTCATAGGCCCGCGCGGTCCCGTCCAAAAGCGCGACTTTCACCACCACGGCACCCGCCTGCGGATCGCCCTTGGCCGTGACATAGGCCGGGATGTCGGCCAACCGCAGCCGGGTAAGGTAACCCGAGACCCAGACCCCGCTTGCCAGCCTTGCACTCATGCGGCTTGCTCTTTGACCAAATACTCCCGCCGGAGGCTCCGACACCGCCGCCCGCGCGCAAGGTTCAGGACCTGGCCAAATTCCTTCGAAGGAATTTGCCCGAATTCTTTGAAGAATTCGGCCCTTCGCTCACGCATCGCCGTCCTTGAAATCCAGACCCATCTCGGAATACCGCTCGGGTTCGTCCAGCCAGTTCGGACGCACCTTGACCTGCAGGAACAGGTGGACGGTCCGGCCCAGGAATTCGCTGATATCCGCCCGCGCGGCTTGTCCCACGCTCTTGATCGTCTCGCCCTTGTTGCCCAGCACGATCCCCTTGTGGCCGTCGCGGGCGACATAGACGATCTGGTCGATCCGGGTGGTCCCGTCGGGCTTGTCCTCCCACTTTTCGGTCTCGACCGTCAGCTGGTAGGGCAGTTCCTCATGCAGGCGCAGAGTCAGCTTTTCGCGGGTCATTTCCGCCGCGATCATCCGCATCGGCAGGTCGGCGATCTGGTCTTCCGGGTAGAACCAGGGGCCTTCCGGCACTTCCTGTGCCAGCCATTCCCGCAGGTCGGCGACGCCATAGCCCTTTTCGGCGCTGATCATGAAGGTCTTCCGGAACGGAAACGCCGCGTTCGCCTCTTCGGCCAGCGCCAGCAGGGTTTCGGCCTTGACCCGGTCGATCTTGTTGATCGCCAAGGCCACGGGCTTGCCCTTCGGCATCTCATCCCGCAGCCGGTCGATGATGGCCTGCGCGCCCTCGGTCAGCCCGCGATGCGCCTCGATCAGAAGGACAATCACATCGGCATCCGACGCCCCGCCCCAGGCCGCCTTGACCATCGACCGGTCCAGCCGCCGTCGGGGCCGGAAAATGCCGGGCGTGTCGACAAACACGATCTGCGCCTGACCTTCCATGCAAACCCCGCGAATCCGGGTGCGGGTGGTCTGAACCTTGTGGGTGACGATGCTGACCTTCGCCCCGACCATCCGGTTCAAAAGCGTGGATTTGCCAGCGTTCGGCTCTCCGATCAGGGCGACAAAGCCCGCGCGTGTCTGGTTTGTCTGAGGAGCACTCATGTGCCGGGACCTTTCC
>JAKQLM010000445.1 GCA_029567145.1 Pseudomonadota bacterium | reverse complement strand
ACCCGGCCCATCGCCTGACTGTCCGAGGAGATGACCGAAAACGCCCCAAGGTCATGCAGGATATCCTCGGCCGCAATCGTCTCGCGCCGGATGCGGCTTTCGGCAAAGGCCACGTCTTCGGGCACGCGGCGGTCAAGGTGGTGGCAGACCATCAGCATGTCGAGGTGTTCCTCGATCGTGTTGACCGTGTAGGGCATCGTCGGGTTGGTCGACGACGGCAGGATGTTCTGCGACCCCACGACCTTGATGATGTCGGGTGCATGTCCCCCGCCCGCGCCTTCGGTGTGGAAGGCGTGGATCGTGCGGCCGGCGATGGCCTTCAGGGTGTTCTCCACGAACCCGGATTCGTTCAGCGTGTCGGTGTGGATCATCACCTGCACGTCCATCGCATCGGCCACAGTCAGGCAGCAGTCGATGGCGGCGGGGGTGGTGCCCCAATCCTCGTGCAGCTTCAGGGAACTGGCCCCGGCGCGGACCTGTTCCTCCAACGCTGCGGGTAGGGAGGCATTGCCCTTGCCCGCAAAGGCCAGGTTCATCGGAAACGCATCCGCCGCCTGCATCATCCGCATCAGGTGCCAGGGGCCGGGGGTGCAAGTGGTGGCAAGCGTGCCATGCGCAGGGCCGGTGCCACCGCCCAGCATGGTGGTGATCCCGGAATGGAGAGCATCTTCAATCTGCCCAGGCGCGATGAAGTGGATGTGGGCGTCCATCCCCCCCGCGGTCAGGATCCGCCCTTCGCCCGCGATGATCTCGGTCCCCGGGCCGATGATCACGTCTACCCCGGGTTGCGTGTCCGGGTTCCCGGCCTTGCCGATCCGGGCGATCCGCCCGTCGCGCAGGCCCACGTCGGCCTTCACGATGCCCGCCCAGTCCACGATCAGCGCGTTGGTGATGACCGTGTCCATCGCCCCGGCGGCCCGGGTCAGCTGGCTTTGCCCCATCCCGTCGCGGATCACCTTGCCACCGCCGAACTTGACCTCCTCGCCATAGCGCAGCGCATTCGCGCCTGCAGACGAGCGTTCGGCGATCAGGTCCCGCTCCACCTCGATGATCAACTCGGTATCCCCCAGCCGCACCCGGTCGCCCACGGTGGGCCCGAACATGTCGGCATAGGTCTTGCGGGAAATCGTGGCGGGCATCGCAGTCTCCGGTCAGGGGGCATGGGGTCAGGTGGGCTTGCCCGGCCCAAGCTTGGCCAGTCGCTTGACGTTGGCGGCAGTCGTCCGGCGCACGGGCTTCATCGCGGCTTCGGCGATTGTCGTGGCCTTGGCCCCGCGCAACGCCGCCCGGGTGGCGGCCATCGCCCCATCGGTGACGGCGGTCACCTTTTCCTCGACCATGCGGGCGTTTTCGGCCGGATTGACCCGCCACATCCCCGCCATCCCCAGCGTCCGCATCCAGACGATCATCCCTGCCTCGGACATCATTCGGGAATTGCGCAGGGAAAGGGCCATCACTTCAGCCGGAGTCATCATGTATTTCTTCACGCCATGAACCTTTCGTCCACGGGCACGCCCAACGCGGTCACAAGGGCGTTCGTCTGGCTTGCCATCGCGATGACGGCCAGAAGTTCGCCGTGTTGTGCGTCAGTCATGCCCTTTGATTTCGCCGCCGCCGTGTGGGAATGGACGCAATAGGTGCAGCCGTTCGCGACAGAGACCGCAAGGTAAACCATCTCCTTGACCATCGGTTCCAGCGCGCCGGGGGCCATCACCACCTGCAGCCGCTCCCAGGTGGCTTTCAGCAGCGCCGGGTCATGCGCGAGCGCGCGCCAGAAGTTGTTGATGTAATCGGTCTGCCGCTTGGCGCGGATGTCGTCGAAGACGGCGAGGGCCCCGGCCCCCGCCTCCTCGTCGCCCAGAAGGGGGACTGTCGCCATTCAAACCACCGCCATCACGCGGGCCGGGCCACCCGTGCCGGTCTTGTGTTTCGGCGCACCGATAAAGACGGTCGCGCCAGCGGCGGGCAGCTGGTCAAGGTTGGCCATGTTCTCGATGCCAAAGCGTCCGCCCGGAAGCCAGCTGAAATGCACCGCGAAATCGGCCGAGTTTCCGGGGTCAAGCGACAGCGTGTCCACCCCGATGCTGGCCACCTCCAGCCCGGCCAGCATATCGGTCGCCGCCTTGGAGAAACCGGGGAAGGCCAGCTTGCCGTCGGCGGTGTTGCGAAAGTCGGGCGTCGCCACTTTCGCGGACCAGCCAGAGTTCATCGCCACGCAGGACCCCGCCGGAATCGCCCCGTTGGCCGAAACCCAGGCCTCGATATCCGCAGGTTCCACCATCGCGTTGGGGTCGTCCTTGGCCTTGGCCGTCAGGTCGATCACGCACAGGGGGCAGATCAGTTGCTCGGGCGCAAGATCGGCGACGGACGTGCCATCGGCGCTGAAGTGCAGGGGCGCGTCGATATGGGTGCCGGTGTGTTCATAGATCGTCAGCTTCCACAGCTGATAGCCGTTGCCCTCGAACTTGACGGCGGGCTCGTACAGGATGCCCGGATTGCCGTCGAAGGTCGGGAAGGCGCCGTCATAGGCGTGGGTCAGGTCCACGACCTTGCCTGCGGCCTGCGCCAGGGCGGGCCTGGCGGTCATCAGGCCGCTGGCCACGACGGCGGCGGTCGTCACAGCCGCGCCGGTGAACAGCGATCGGCGCGACAGCATGTCGGACTTGATGGATTCGATCAGGCAGGCGTCACACATCGGTCAGTCTCCTGTGTTGAAGGTCCGGCCAGCGTCCGCCCGACGTGCCCTTGCGTCAAGCGTCATCCCAGCGGCCCCATCACCAGCTGGTTGAAGCCATAGACCACCCGTCCGCCTGCCAGCGGCACCAGCCGCACGTCCCGGGTCTGCCCCGGCTCGAACCGCACCGCCGTGCCCGCCGCGATGTCCAGCCGCTTGCCCCGCGCGGCAGCGCGGTCAAAGACCAGGCCGGGATTGGTCTCGGCGAAATGATAGTGGCTGCCCACCTGCACCGGACGGTCGCCCGTGTTGGCGACCATCAGCACCGTGACCTCGGCCCCGTCGTTCAGGGTCAGCTCTCCGGCGGCTGGAAACACCTCGCCGGGGATCATTTGCGCCGCCGCAAGGCGTAGACCAGGCCCCCGCCGACGACCGATCCGATCACGGCGGCGGACAGCCAGCCGAACTCGATCCCGTGCGGGTGGTGGTGCAGGCCGTCATGCGCCAGGGCAGGCGTGGCGAACAGCGGCAGGACAAGCAGGGTCAGGCGGGACAACAAGGCCTCCTATCGGATCGGGTGGTGGACGGTGACAAGCTTGATGCCGTCCGGAAAGGTCGCTTCGACCTGGACGGAATGGATCATCGACGCGATGCCGACCATGCACTGATCGGCGGTGATGACATGGGCCCCCGCCTCCATCAGGTCAGCGACGCTGCGGCCATCGCGCGCGCCTTCGACGACAAAGTCGCTGATCAGCGCAATCGCTTCGGGGTGGTTCAGCTTGACGCCCCGCGCCAGGCGGCCACGGGCCACGATGGCGGCCAGGCTGACCAGAAGCTTGTCCTTTTCGCGGGGAGTCAGGTTCATTCGGGCCTCAAATCTGCCAGACGCGCGGCAGGGGGCGGCCCTGGCGCAGGATGGAAAGGGCGCGCAGGATCTGACGACGCAGGGGCCAGCCATCGGACGCGAGCAGGCGCAGAACCGTGCGGCCCGCAAAGGCGCTGGCCGCACCGGTCACGCCAGGCTCATCCAGAACGGCGCGCAGGGGGGCAAGCGGGGCCTCGCCGGTCATGACGATGCTGGCGAAGGCCCGCGCGCCTTGCAGCATGGCGCTGCCGGCAAGGGCCGAGGCGTCAAGTGCCAAGGGGTCAATCCAGAAGGGCTGGCCGTCCACCCTGATTTCTCGCCGGTCGCGAAAGCGCACCTCCCGCACCGTTTCGCCCATCGCGGCGCGGCCCAGGACCACCGCCTCCAGCGCCAGGCATCCGGCCCCCGGCGCAAGCTCGATCACCGTCCGGCGGTCAAGGGCGGCGCGGTCGAACAGGATCGTCTCTTGCGGCAGCCAGTCCAGCCAGCCGCCCGGTCCGACCGACAGCCGCACCTCCATCCGCGCCGGTCCGTCCGGCGCCTTGTAGGCGCGTTCGGCCGTCTGCGTCGTCGCCACCGCACGGCCCGCCATGTCCAGCCCGAAGCGCAGATGATCGCCCGAGGTCAGCCCGCCCGAGGTGTTCAGGAACACCACCTCGCGCCCCGCCGCACCGTCGGGCAGGATCGCCTTGGCGCTGCCTTCGGTCCGCAGCCGGACCAGCCGGTCGGGGCCAAGCGTGACCAGCGCTTCGCCTTTGGCGCGCTGCAGGATCCCGATGGGCTGAAATGCGGTCATCCGACCCCCCTTTGGCCGGACTGTCGGGCGGGCGGGACGCGGATGACAACGCCAGGACGCGTGCGCGCAGACCTTCTGTCCGGTCCGGGGCCAGCGCTGCCGCTTTCACGGGCAACCCGCCCAATCCTAGGGCAGATCGGGAAATCAGCCCTGGATCAGTTGCCGCACCCGCTCGACCCCTTCGGCCACCAGCCCGGCATCGCCCCGCGCCTCGACGTTCAGGCGCAGCAGCGGCTCGGTGTTCGACGCCCGCAGGTTCAGCCGCCAGGTGCCGAACGACAGCGACAGACCATCGGTCCAGTCTTCGTCCCGCGCCTTGGGCCCCAGGTCCGCCCGCACCCGCCCGATCATCGCGGCAGGGTCGGGCACGGTAAAGTTGATCTCGCCCGACGAGGGATGATCGCGGCGCAGATCCTGCGCCATTTCGGCCAGACTGCGCCCGGTGCGCGTCATCAGCCCCGCGATCATCAGCCAGGGGATCATGCCGCTGTCGCAGGCCATGAAATCGCGGAAATAGTGGTGCGCCGACATCTCGCCGCCGTAAACCGCCCCGGACCCCCGCATCGCCGCCTTCAGGAACACATGGCCCGTGGGGGCAAGGACGGACCGGCCCCCGGCCCGCGCGATGGTGTCCTGCACGGCCCACAGCACGCGCGGATCGTGGACGATCGCCGCCCCGGGATGCAGGGCCAGGTGCGCCCGGGCCAACAGCGCCACCACATGCTCGCCGTCCACAAACCGCCCCGCGCCGTCAAACAGGAAACAGCGGTCGAAATCCCCGTCAAAGGCGACGCCGATATCGCCCCCCGCCGCGCGCATCGCGCCTTCGGTCTGGGGGCGATTCTCGGCCAGCAAGGGGTTCGGGACACCGTTCGGAAAGCTGCCGTCCGGGTCGTGGTGCATCCGCACCAGGTCCAGCCGCGCGCCCCGTTCCGCCAGCCCGTCGGCCAATGCGTCCAGCGTCGGCCCCGCCGCCCCGTTGCCCGAGTTGACCAGCACCCGCAGCGGACCGACCGGCCCGACCAGCGCGGCAATGCGCGCCACATAGGCCGCGCGCGTTGGGCTGGCATCCTGAACCGCGCCCCCCGGCACGGGGTCCGGCTCCTGCGCCGACAGCGCCTGCACCCGCGCGAAATCGGCATCGCTTAGCGGGACCGCGCCGGGGCCGACCAGCTTCATCCCGTTGTAATCGCGCGGATTGTGCGATGCGGTGACCATGATCCCGCCCCCCGCCCCCAGATGGGCGGTGGCGAAATACATCTCCTCGGTTCCCGCCAGCCCCAGGTCCAGCACCCGGCAGCCCTGGGCCACCAGCCCCGCCGCCACCGCATCGGCCAAGGCGGGAGAGCTTTCGCGGCAATCGCGCGCCAGGACCACGGCGTTGGCGCCGGTCACCCGGGCAAAGGCCTGCGCGATCCGATGGGCGACGCCCTCATCCAGGTCGATCCCCAGCCGTCCCCGGATGTCATAACGCTTGAACGGGTCCATCTTGCAAAGGGATCATCCCCGCGCGCCGTAGTAAAGCCCCACGACATGCTCGGCTTGCGCAAAGAACAGCCAGCGCGCGACCAGGGCCCCGCCAAGATGCAGGACCGCCGCCAGCGCGATGCCGAAAACCCCAAGCGGCAAAAGCACGATCACCGCAGGCAGGGCCGAGGCCAGGACCAGCGCGATGCCCCTCAGCTTGGCCGCGTGCTTGCGCCCGACGACAAAGATCATCTCGCGCTTGAGGTAGTTCCCGGCCGTATGTGCCGGGTCAAGGACCGACGGCACGCCCAGCCGGTCCAGCCCCGTCGCCGTCCCCATCGTCTGCCCGGCGCGCGCGAACGCCCCGTCACCCACCCGCCAGACCGCCCCAAGGATCGCTCCCACGGCCAGAAGCAGCACAGGCGCGACCCGCATCCCGCACAGCGTCGCCCCGCCCGCAAGGGCAAAGCCAAGGAACATCACCGGCGTCAGCCAATGATGCCAGCGCGGGACCGCCTTGATCTGGGTGTAGATCATCGCCGTGGTGAACACCGTCAGGATCGCAAGCGCCCCGCCGATCTGCCCGACGACGCGCGGCAGGCCAAGGCCGAAGATGTCCGACAGCGCCACGGGGGCCAGCAGGACCAGAGTGACAACCGACGCCCAGGCCTCACGCGACAGCCAGCTGGTGCGCCACTGGGTAAAGGCCTTCAGCGCGTTCTTCGGGTTCCCCAGGTGGAAGGTCGACGCCATCAGGCCCGCGACTGCCAGCCCATAGCCCAACCCCCACAGAAAGAACGCCGCCCAGCCCGAAGGGACCATGACCCCCCAGCCAAGGAACGCGAGGAAACCGAAACCAAGCCCCGAGAGGGTGGAGAAAAGGATGACAGAGGGGGCCGGATGCATCTCAGATCTTCCCCAGCATCCGGTCCAGCCATCCGGCAATCCCGGTGGCCTGCACGTCCAGGAGCGGGGCCAAGGGGCTGGCCGCCCCCGGCCCCTTCTTGCGCGGCGGCAGGTATTTGTTCGTCGGTTTCGTCCCCATGTCCGGCATCAGGTCATACCCCCCCCGCGCGGCCACCAGTTGCGAGACCGCACTGTCGGGGTCCGCAAGGTCGCCGAAGTGGCGGGCGTTGGTCGGGCAGGTGCGGACGCAGGCAGGCTCGCGGTCCTCCTCCGGCAGGGTCTCGTTGTAGATCCGGTCCACGCACAGCGTGCACTTCTTCATCACGCCCTGATCCGCATCCATCTCGCGCGCGCCGTAGGGACAGGCCCAGGCGCACAACCCACAGCCGATGCAGGCGTCCTCGTTCACCAGGACGATGCCGTCCTCGGCCCGCTTGTAGCTGGCCCCCGTGGGGCAGACCGTGACGCAAGGTGCCACGTCGCAATGCAGGCACGACCGGGGAAAGGTCACCACCTGCGCCGGGGCCTCGGGCACCGCTACCTGATAGGAATGCACCCGGTTCAGGAACGTCCCCGAGGGGTTGGCCCCATAGGAATCCTGATCCGACAGCCCGATCCCGGCATCGTTCCAGCCCTTGCAGGCGGTGACGCAGGCCTGACAACCGACGCAGGTGTCCAGGTCGATCACCAGGCCAAGTTTCTTCTGCGTGGCGTGCGGCAAGGCGGTCATCATGTCCCCTCCGGGAGCCGCAAAAGTTTTCGAAAACTTTTGGCAAAATTCTTCGAGGAATTTTGGGCCCGGCCCCCACCCGTGCGCGGCGGGTCAGGCACCTTGTCGAACATCGGCTCTGCGGTTCCGCGTGGATGGTCGGCCTCGGCAACCCGCTCGACCCGCACCCGCTGGTCGAACCAGGCCGCCTGCCCCGTCACCGGGTCCGAGTTTGACAGCCGCAGCCCACCCTTGTCCGGCAGCAGTTCCGAAATCAGGTGGTTCAAAAGGAACCCCGTCGTCGCCTCGGGCGCATCCGCGTCCAGCGCCCAGGCGCCCTTGCGCTTGCCGACCGCGTTCCAGGTCCAAATGGTGTTCTCGTTCAGCGCGGCCATATGCGCCACCGGCACGACGATGGTCCCGGCGCGGCTGGACACCCGCGCCCAGTCCCCAGCCTTGAACCCCTGCGTCTCCCAGATTTTCGTGGGCAAATACAGATAGTTCCGCCCCTTGATCTGCCGCAGCCAGGCGTTCTGGCTGCCCCAGGAGTGATACATGTCCATCGGGCGCTGGGTCAGCGCATGGACCGGATAGCCAAAGGCCGCATCCTCGTCGCCATAGGGGGCATACCAGATCGGCAAGGGGTGCATCGCCTGCTTCAGCCGCGCCCGCAGGTGGTCAGGCGGCTGGCGCGGGCCAAACCCCTCGGCGGCCAATTGGAACCGCCGCATCGGTTCGGACCAGATGTTGAACAGGTAGGGCTGCGGGGTTTCATAAAGGCCCAGCTTCACCGCCCAGTCCTGATAGGCCGCGTTCCACGGCTTCATGAACGCCGCTTCTTCCGGCACATGCGCCTGATGGAAGGCCCCTGTCTCGATATACCGCGCCATCTGGTCGGGGTTCGGCGCCCCCCGTCCCGTGGCCAAGCCATCGCCCCGGAAGCCCATCAATGGCCCCACCCCGGGGCGGCGCTGGTGGTTGACGATGTAATCGGCATAGTCCGCGAACTTCGGGCTGCCGTCTTCGGCCACCATCCCCGGCAGGCCCAGCCGTGCGCCAAGGTCCAAGAGCACC